>CAMNMV010000034.1 GCA_946545015.1 uncultured Clostridium sp. | reverse complement strand
TAGTTGCAGAAAATATCGCAGGACAATTAGAAAGAAGAATTTCATTCAGAAGAGCTATGAAACAATGCATGCAAAAATCTTTAAAATCAGGTGCTTTAGGTATTAAAACTGCAGTATCTGGAAGATTAGGTGGAGCTGATATGGCTAGAACTGAATTCTATAAAGAAGGAAATATTCCATTACAAACTTTAAGAGCTGATATTGATTATGGATTTGCAGAAGCAGATACAACATATGGAAAAATCGGTGTTAAAGTATGGATTTATAAAGGTGAAGTTCTTCCAACTAAGAAAGTGGAAGGAGGAGAGCAATAATGCCATTAATGCCAAAAAGATCAAAATTTAGAAAAATGCAAAAAGGTAGAATGAGAGGTAAAGCAACAAGAGGTAATAAAGTAACAGATGGAGAATTCGGAATTCAAGCAGTTACTGCTGGATTAATTACAGGAAACCAAATTGAAGCAGCTCGTATTGCTATGACTCGTTATGTAAAAAGAGGAGGTCAAGTTTGGATTAAAATATTCCCAGACAAACCTATAACTTCAAAACCAATTGGTACTCGTATGGGTAAAGGTAAAGGTGCTCCAGAATACTGGGTAGCAGTAGTAAAACCAGGAAGAGTTATGTTTGAAATAGCTGGTGTACCAGAAGAAGTTGCTAGAGAAGCTTTAAGACTTGCAATGAATAAACTACCTAATAAAACAAAAATAGTTGCAAGAGAAACTGAAAAGGTAGGTGATAGTGATGAAGATAAATAAAATAAGAGAAATGTCTTCACCAGAACTAGAAAAAGAATTAGGTGAACTAAAAACAGAACTATTCAAATTGAAATTTAGTTTAGCTACAAACGGATTAGATAATCCTATGAAAATAAAAGAAGTTAAAAAAGATATAGCTAAAATAAACACAGTATTAACAGAAAGAAAGATTGAAGAATCTAAAAAAGCTTAATTGTTAATGTTAGAAAGAGGAAAGGAGAAATCTAAATGGAAGAAAGAAATCTTCGTAAAGTTATGATTGGTACAGTAGTATCTGATAAAATGGATAAAACTGTAGTTGTAGCTGTAGAAACAAGTGTTAGACATGATGTTTATAAAAAGACAGTTAAAAGAACATATAAATTAAAAGCTCATGACGAAGAAAATACTTGCAAAGTTGGAGACAAAGTTAAAGTCATGGAAACAAGACCACTTTCTAAAGATAAAAGATGGAGAGTAGTTGAAATTGTTGAGAAAGCAGTAATTAAATAAAAATTAAATAGAAGTTGAAAGGAGGAACCATAAATGATACAACAACAGACAATATTAAAAGTAGCTGACAACACAGGTGCAAAAGAATTAATGTGCATTAGATGTTTAGGCGGATCTTACAGAAAAACATCTAATATTGGAGATGTTATAGTTGCTTCTGTTAAAAGTGCAACACCAGGTGGAGTTGTAAAAAAAGGAGAAGTTGTAAAAGCTGTTATAGTAAGATCAAAAAGAGGATTAAGAAGATCAGATGGTTCATATATAAAATTTGATGAAAATGCAGCTGTAATAATAAGAGAAGACGGTACTCCAAAAGGAACACGTATCTTTGGACCAGTTGCAAGAGAATTAAGAGAAAAAGATTATATGAAAATATTATCTTTAGCTCCAGAAGTTTTATAATAATAGTTTTAATAAATATAAAAAAGTTGTAATATTAAATTCATTGAAATTTAATATTTAAAGATATATTATTATAGTAACTATAAGTGTAGTATTAAAGAAAAGGAGGAAAACCTTAAAATGAGAATTAAAAAAGGTGATACAGTACAAGTTTTATCTGGAAATGATAAAGGAAAAACTGGAGAAGTATTAGAAGTAATACCAAAAACTGGAAAAGTTGTTGTTAAAGGTGCTAATGTTAGAAAAAAACATGTTAAACCAAGAAAACAAGGCGAAGAAGGTGGAATTATACCAGTTGAATGCAGTATGCCAGCATCAAAAGTAAACGTTGTTTGCCCAAAATGTGGAAAAGCTACAAAAATTGGTTATAAAGAAGAAAAAGATCAAAAAGTACGTGTTTGTAAAAAATGCGGTGCTACATTAAAATAGAATAAGAAAGGAGGATTAATATATAATGGAAAAATTAAGAGAACAATATGAAAAAGAAGTAATCCCAGCATTAATGAAAAAATTCGAATATAAATCAGTTATGCAAGTTCCAAAACTTGATAAAATAGTTATAAATATAGGATTAGGAGATGTAAAAGAAAATCCTAAATCATTAGAAAATGCTATGAATGATTTAATGTTAATTACAGGTCAAAAACCAGTAGTAACAAAGGCAAAAAAATCAATCGCTGCATTTAAATTAAGAGAAGGTGTAAACGTTGGTTGCAAAGTTACATTAAGAGCAGATAAAATGTATGATTTTGCATATAAATTATTCAATGTTGCACTTCCAAGAGTAAGAGATTTTAGAGGTGTTTCTGGAAATTCTTTTGATGGTAGAGGAAATTACTCTATGGGTATAAAAGAACAATTAATATTCCCAGAAATCGAATATGATAAAATTGATAAATTAAGAGGTATGGACATTATATTTGTAACAACAGCTGAAACTGATGAAGAAGCTAAAGAATTATTAACTCTTTTAGGAATGCCTTTTAATAACTAATTAGTCAAAGAGAAAGGAGAACACTATGGCTAAAAAATCAATGAAAGTAAAGCAAGCAAAGCCACAAAAATATTCAACAAGAGAATATAATAGATGTAAATTATGTGGTAGACCACATGCTTATATAAGAAAATATGGAATCTGCCGTGTATGCTTTAGAGAATTAGCACATAAAGGAGAAATCCCTGGTGTTAAAAAAGCAAGCTGGTAGAATATAAATCAAAGAAGAAAGAAAAGGAGGTAAGTAATTAAATGAACATTACAGATCCAATAGCAGATATGTTAACAAGAATTAGAAATGCAAATAGTTCAAAACATAAAACAGTTGATATTCCTTCATCTACAATGAAATTAGGTATAGCTCAAATTTTATTTGACGAAGGATATATAAAATCTTTTGAGGAAATCAAAGATGATACTCAAGGAATAATTAGAATTACTCTTAAATATGATGAAAAAGGTACAAGAGTAATTGATGGATTAAAAAGAATTAGTAAACCAGGACTTAGAGTATATGCGTCAAAAGACGAATTACCACAAGTTCTAAACGGTTTAGGAATAGCTATAATTTCAACATCAAAAGGATTAAAAACAGATAAACAAGCAAGAGAATTAGGTGTTGGTGGAGAAGTATTAGCTTATATTTGGTAGAAGGAGGAAGATGTTAAAATGTCAAGAATAGGAAACAAACCTATTACAGTTCCAGCTGGTGTAGAAGTTAAATTAGATGGAAACCACCTTACTGTAAAAGGTCCAAAAGGAACATTAGAAAGAGACATTAATAAAAACATATCTTTAGAAATAGATGGAAATGTTATAAATGTAAAAAGAGTAAACGACCAAGCAGAAAATCGTGCTTTACATGGTTTAACAAGAACATTAATTAACAATATGTTAACAGGTGTTGTAAATGAATTTACAAAGGACTTAGAAGTAAATGGTGTTGGTTATAAAGTTCAAAAACAAGGAAATAACTTAAACCTATCATTAGGATATTCTCATCCAGTTGTATTTACTGCACCAGAAGGAATCTCTTTTGATGTTAATCAAAATGTAATAACTGTAAGAGGAATTGATAAAGAATTAGTTGGTCAAACAGCAGCAGAAATAAGAACAAAAAGACCACCAGAACCATATGGAGGAAAAGGTATTAAATATGCTACTGAGACTATTAGACGTAAAGAAGGTAAAACAGGTAAATAATTCGTGATTTAAATTAAAAATCAAGAAAGGAGTATTAATAATGGTTAAGAAAACTGATAGAAAGTTTGAAAGAACAAGAAGACATTTAAGAGTAAGAAGAAAAATATCTGGAACACAAGATAGACCAAGATTATGTGTATATAGAAGTAATACAAATTTATATGTACAAATAATTGATGATGTAGCTGGAAATACTCTAGTTCAAGCTTCTACATTAGATAAAAATGTTAAAACAAAACATGCTAATAAAGAAGCTGCAAAAGAATTAGGATTATTAATTGCTAAAAAGGCAGCAGAAAAAAATATAACAACTGTAGTTTTTGATCGTGGTGGATATGTTTACCATGGTGTTGTAAAAGAACTAGCAGAAGCTGCAAGAGAAGGCGGTTTAAAATTTTAATTAGTAGAAGCCTACATATTTCATACAAAATTCATAAAATGGATTTTGTAATAAATTAATTAATTATTAATAAAAATAAACAAAATTTATTTTATAAATTTTGTATTCATAAAAAGAGGAGGGAAAACAAAACCAATGGAAGAAAATAACGAATTAAAAGAAAAAGTTGTTGCTATAAACAGAGTTGCTAAAGTTGTTAAAGGTGGTAGAACTTTTAGATTTAGTGCTGTTGTAGTTGTTGGAGATGAAAATGGACATATTGGTGTTGGTAATGGTAAAGCAGCAGAAGTTCCAGATGCTATTAAAAAAGCTATTCAAGAAGCAAAGAAAAATTTAATAGAAGTACCAATAGTTGGAACAACTGTACCACATGAATATATTGGTAAATTTGGTAGCGCAAACGTAATGTTAAAACCAGCTGCAGTTGGTACTGGAGTTATAGCTGGAGGAAGCGTTAGACCAGTATTAGAACTTGCAGGTTATAAAGATATAAGAACAAAAGTTATCGGAACAAACAATGCAAGAAACGTTGTTTATGCTACAATTGAAGGTTTAAAAGCTATGCAAACAGTAGAACAAGTAGCTAAAAAAAGAGGTAAAAAAGTAGAAGATATTTTATAATTAAAAATGCAAAAAATTAAAGGAGGTGCTAACCAAAATGAAACTTGGAGAATTAAAACCAGCTGTAGAAAAAACAAAAAGAACAAGAGTTGGACGTGGTATGGGTTCAGGATTAGGTAAAACATCAGGTAAAGGTCATAAAGGACAAAAAGCAAGATCTGGTGGTGGAGTAAGAAGAGGATTTGAAGGTGGACAAACACCATTATATAGAAGATTACCTAAAAGAGGATTTACAAACATTCACGCAAAAACATATACAGAAGTAACATTAACTATGTTAAATAAATCAAAAGCAACAGACGTAACAGCTGAAACTTTACTTGAAGAAGGAATAATAGGTAAAGTTAATGACGGAATCGTAGTTTTAGCAACAGGAAAATTAGAGAAAAAATTAAGTGTTAAAGCTAATAGATTTACAGCTAAAGCAAAAGAAGAAATTGAAGCTTTAGGCGGAAAGGTTGAGGTGATTTAATTGTTTAAAACAATCAAAAACGCATTGTCAACACCTGAGGTAAGAAAGAAATTATTATATACATTACTATTAATAGTAATATTTAGATTAGGATGCTATATTACAGTTCCAGGAGTAAATAGTGTAGCATTAAATAATGCAATAAGTGGAGGAGCAGATGGAATAGCTGGATTAATAGATATGATATCTGGAGGTGCATTCTCTAGATTCTCAATATTTGCTATGTCAATTACTCCATACATCACTGCATCAATTGTAATCCAATTATTAGGAATGATCATACCTTCATTAGAGAGATTAACAAAAGAAGGTGGAGAAGAAGGAAAGAAAAAAATCAACAAATATACAAAAATATTAACAATTGTTTTAGCAAGTATTGAAGCTATAGGAGTTTATTTCTCATATAGAGCTTCTGGTATATTTGTAAATGATAGTTTTGAAGTAGCTGCATTAATTGTAGCTGGATTGATAGCTGGAACATCAATTCTTATGTGGCTTGGAGAACAAATTACAAGCAAAGGAATTGGAAATGGTATTTCAATAATAATTCTTATTGGTATTATTTCTAGACTTCCATATGGGGCTGTTAATTTATGGAACATAGTAATGACAGCTGATGGATTTAGTACAACTGGATTACTAACAGTATTAGGAGTTTTAATTGGTGCAATAATTTTAGTTGCTGGAGTTGTATTTGTGCAACAAGCTGAAAGAAAAGTACCAGTTCAATATTCTAAAAAAGTAGTTGGAAGAAAAATGGTAGGAGCACAAAACACACATATTCCATTAAAACTTGCTATGGCAGGTGTAATGCCAATAATTTTTGCTTCATCATTTATGACATTCCCAGCTATGATTATACAAATTTTTGTAAAAGATATTGCTACACATCATGGTCTTTTAGCAGGATTATATAAATTTTCAATTGCTACATCAACATCAAATGTAGAAATTGGATATACAATAGCAAATGCATTAGTTTATTTGTTATTGATAGTAGGATTCACATTCTTCTATACATATGCAACATTTAATCCAGCTGAAATATCAAGTAATATTAAGAAAAATGGTGGATTTATTCCAGGAATAAGAGCTGGAAAACCAACAACAGATTATTTATCATCAATAATTTCTAAATTAACATTATTTGGAGGATTTTTCCTAGCAATAATTGCTATAATTCCAATGATGGTAAGATTCTTACCAGAAGGATTAGGAAATATCGCATTTGGTGGTACATCAATATTAATCGTTGTAGGTGTTGCGTTAGAAACAATACAACAATTAGAATCACAATTAGTAATGAGACATTACAAAGGATTCTTAGAAAAATAATTGAATTATTAAAAGTATTGAATTATATAAGGTGTCAGAAATAGGTTTATTTCTGATGCCTATATATAATTTATATATATAAATTCATATTGAAGTTGGAATAATAAGTTAGGTATGAGTTTATATATGTAAATTATAAATACATTATCAATACTATGCTAATAAACTAGTAATTAGCAAAAGATAAAATAAAAAATAAGAGGAAGGAATGTGTAATTATGATAATTTTAATGATGGGAGCTCAAGGAACAGGAAAAGGAACTGTTGCTGGATTAATAAGTGAAAGTACAGGAATTATGCAATTATCAACAGGAGATGTTTTTAGAAAAAACATAAAAGAACAAACACCGTTAGGAGTAGAAGCCAATAAATATATATCAAAAGGAGAATTAGTGCCAGATGATATAACTGTACCTATGGTTGTAGGATTTCTAGATTCAGATATGGCAAAAAATGGTGTGATATTAGATGGTTTTCCAAGAACATTAGAACAAGCAGAAAAATTAGATGAAATATTAGCCCAAAGAGGAAAAAAAGTTGATTTAGTTGTAAATTTAACTACACCAAGAGAAGAAATAATTGAAAGAATTTTAACAAGAAGAGTATGCTCAAATCAAAATTGCAAAACAACTTATAATATAAAATTAAATCCACCAAAAGTAGAAGGAATATGCGATAAATGTGGTGCTGAACTAGTTCAAAGAGAAGATGATTCTAGTGAAGAAGCGGTAAATAAAAGACTAGAAACTTATGAATTAAAAACAGCGCCATTAGTAGAATATTATGCTAAAAAAGGTGTTTTAAGAAACGAAGAAGTAAGTGCTAGAATAAATAGAATGGGAAAAGAAGTAGCTCAAGATATAATCAAAGATTTAAGATAGGAATTATAGTAAGTAAATCGTGATATTAGAAGGGAAGTATAAAAATGGTAACTATAAAATCTGAAAGAGAAATCAAATTAATGAGAGAAGCATGCAGAGTTGTGGCATTAACTTATGATAAATTGGAAAAAGTTATAAAACCTGGAATGTCTACATGGGAATTAGATCAAATTGCTGAAAAAACAATGAGAGAACTTGGAGCAATTCCAGCTGAAAAAGGATATGACCCTGGAATAAGAGGAATACCTCCTTATCCTGCAACTTTATGTGTATCAATAAATGATGAAGTTATCCACGGGGTTCCTTCAAAGACTAAGATTATTAAAGAAGGAGATATTGTAAGCGTTGATACTGTAGCATTAAAAGGTGGATACAATGGGGATGCAGCAAGAACATTTGTGGTTGGAAAAGTTCCAAAAGAGACACAAAGACTTATAGATGTTACTAAACAAGCATTTTTTGAAGGAATAAAATATGCAAAAGTAGGCTATAGAGTGGGAGATATTTCTCATGCTATTGGTGAATATGTAAGATCACAAGGATATAGTGTTGTTAGAGAATTTCAAGGACATGGAATTGGAAAACAAATGCATGAAGATCCAGGAATTCCAAACTATGGAAAAGCAGGAAGAGGATTAAGATTAGAGCCAGGTATGACATTAGCTATAGAACCTATGGTAATAGCTGGAAAACCAAATATTTTGGAACTTGATGACGGTTGGACAATAATAACAGAAGATGGAAGTTTAGCAGCACATTATGAAAATACAATTTTAATTACAAAAAACGAACCAGAAATATTGACATTACTATAAAAGTAGTGTATAATGTAGTAGTTATTAATATAATTAGTAATATTATGCGAATAAATCCTTGGATTTACTAGCAATATTAATAAAAAATGCTCTTTAAGAGGAGGCGAAAATATTGGCAAAAGAAGATGTTATAGAAGTAGAGGGAACAGTTGTTGAAGCTTTACCTAATACAAATTTCAAAGTAGAACTTGAAAATGGTCATCAAATATTGGCTCACATTTCAGGTAAACTAAGAATGAACTATATTAAAATTTTACCAGGTGATAAAGTTAAAGTAGAACTTTCACCATATGATTTAACAAGAGGAAGAATCACTTGGAGAGCAAAATAAAAAAGTAAAAAATTAACCCAAAATAAAATTATAATTTGGAGGTGCAAAAAAGATGAAAGTAAGACCATCAGTAAAACCAATATGTGACAAATGCAAAGTTATAAAAAGAAAAGGTGTAATTAGAGTTATTTGTGAAAATCCAAAGCACAAACAAAGACAAGGCTAATTACCAAAATTATTTAGTTACAAACACAAATATGGTAGCGGCTGTTTAGTATAAAAAATACTTTACATATCTATTTGTGTTTATATATATGTTTTAGAGGAACTTAAAGATCTGATAAATAAATTAAAATTAGCTAATTTAGATATTGGATGCATTTCACCTTTAAGGAAATTTAGAACAAACAATAGATAAAATTTTAAAATTAAAACAAAAAACAAGAAAAAATTTGGAGGTGCAAAAAAATATGGCTCGTATAGCAGGAATTGACTTGCCAAAAGAAAAAAGAGTAGAAATAGGACTTACATATATTTATGGAATAGGATTATCAAGTTCACAAAAAATCTTAGCAGAAGCAGGAGTTAATCCAGACACTAGAGTTAAAGATTTAACAGATGATGAAGTTAATAGCATAAGAAAAGCAATTGACGCATCATACAAAGTAGAAGGTGACTTAAGAAGAGAAGTTGCTTTAAATATTAAAAGATTAACAGAAATTGGATGCTACAGAGGGTTAAGACACAGAAAAGGTCTTCCAGTAAGAGGACAAAGAACAAAAACTAATGCTAGAACAAGAAAAGGTCCTAGAAAATTAGTTAGCAAATCAAAAAAATAGAATATGAATAAACGAAAAATAGAGGAGGAATAAAGCAAAATGGCTAAAAGTGTAACAAAGAAACCAGTAGCTAGAAGAAATAGAAAGAACATCGATAAAGGTTCTGCACATATTCATTCTAGTTTCAATAATACAATAGTTACAATAACAGATACTCAAGGAAATACAATCGCATGGGGAAGTGCTGGAGAACTAGGATTCAAAGGTTCAAGAAAAAGCACACCATTTGCTGCAGGACAAGTTGCAGAAACAGCAGCTAAAGCAGCTATGGAACATGGATTAAAAACAGTAGAAGTATTTGTAAAAGGACCTGGTTCTGGTAGAGAAGCTGCAATTAGAGCACTTCAAACAGCAGGCCTAGAAATTAGTGCGATAAAGGATGTAACACCAATACCACACAATGGTTGTAGACCACCAAAAAGAAGAAGAGTATAGAAAAAGTCAATAAATTGACAAAATGCACTTATAAAGATTTAAGTGTAATAGTTAGAAATAAAATAGGAGGTAAGATTAAATGGCTAAAAGTAGAGGTCCTTTACTAAAAAAATGTAAAAGTCTAGGGATCGATCCTGCTTTTCTTGGATATAGCAAAAAAAGCAAAAAGAATCCTAAATTAAATAATAAGAAAAAAGTTAGTGAATATGGATTACAATTAAAAGAAAAACAAAAAACAAAATTTATATATGGAGTATTAGAAAGACAATTTAGAAAATATTTTGAAATGGCATCAAATAAAAAAGGTGTAACTGGTGAAAACTTACTTCAAATATTAGAAAGTAGATTAGACAATGTAGTATATAGATTAGGTTATGCAAATACAAGAGCTCAAGCTAGACAATTTGTAAACCATGGACAATTCGAAGTTAATGGAAAGAAAGTAAATATTCCATCATATTTAGTAAAGGCAGGAGATATAATTACAATTAAAGAAAACAAAAAAGACAATAGCACAATAAAAGCTAATATGGAAGCTAATGCTGGAAGACCAATACCAAAATGGTTAGAAATGGATGCAAAAAATGCAAGTGGTAAAGTTGTAAGATTAGCATCTAGAGAAGATATAGATCTTCCAATAGAAGAACATTTAATAGTAGAGCTTTACTCAAAATAATAGTTTTTAAGTTAAAAAAAGTTAGGGAATTTATATTTCTCATTTTAGGAGGTAAAAATGATAGAATTTGAAAAGCCAAATATTGAATGTCTAGAAGTTGATGATACAAGAAATTATGCAAAATTCGTATGTGAGCCATTAGAAAGAGGTTATGGAGTAACAATAGGAAATTCTTTAAGAAGAATATTACTTTCATCACTTCCAGGATGTGCTATAACAAGTGTTAAAATCGATGGAGTATTACATGAATTTTCATGTTTACCAAATGTGGTAGAAGATATACCAGAAATTATAGTAAACTTAAAAAATGTAAGACTAAAATTCGATGGAACTGAGGAAAAAACATTAAGAATTGAACATAAAGGAGAAGGAGAAGTTACAGCAGGAGATATCGTGTCAGATGGAACTGTTGAAGTACTAAATCCTGACTTACATATAGCAACTGTTTCTGAAGGTGGAAGCCTAAAGATGGAAATGACAGCAGATAGAGGAAGAGGTTATAATTCTTCTGAAAAGAATAAAAAACCAAATCAAGATATATCAGTACTTCCAATTGATTCAATTTATACACCTGTTAAAAAGGTTAACTATCAAGTAGAAAATACTAGAGTTGGTCAAAGGGTAGATTATGATAAATTGATTATAGAAGTATGGACAGACGGAAGCTTAAAATCACATGAGGCATTAAGCTTAGCTGCAAAAGTTATGACAGGACATTTGGAATTATTTATAGATTTATCAGAAGCAACAAAAAATACACAAGTAATGATCGAAAAAGAAGAATCTAAGAAAGAGAAAGTATTAGAAATGTCTATTGAAGAATTAGAATTATCTGTAAGATCATTCAACTGCTTAAAGAGAGCAGGAATTGCTACTGTTGAAGATTTAACAAATAAATCAGAAACAGATATGCTAAAAGTTAGAAATTTAGGTAAAAAATCTTTTGATGAAGTTACAGCAAAATTACATTCATTGGGATTAGATTTTGCTAAGGAAGAAGATTAGTACTAATAATTATAAGGAAGGTGAACAAAATTGGCTACAAATAGAAAATTAGGTAGAACAACAGATATAAGAGTGGCAATGTTAAAAACTTTAACAACAGATCTTATATACCATGGAAAAATAGAAACAACATTACCTAGAGCTAAAGAAGTTAAAGCAATAGCTGATTCTATAATTGCATTAGCAATAAAAGAAAAAGATAACTTCGAAATGGTTGATACAAAAATTGTAAAAGCAAAATTAGATTCTAAAGGTAATAAAGTTACTGAATTGGTAAAAAGTAAAAATGGTAAAGAATATTTAAAAGTTGTTAAAGAAGAAACAACTGAAAAAAGACAAAAAGATATGCCATCTAGATTAAATGCTAGAAAACAAATAATGAAAAAAATTAATAAAGTTAAAGATAGCGAAGGAAATAATGTTGACTTACCATCAAAATTATTTAATGAAATAGCTCCAAAATATGCAGATAAAAATGTTGGAGGATATACAAGAATAGTTAAAGCTGGACCAAGAAAAGGTGACGGAGCTGAAACAGCTATATTAATGTTAATTTAATTAATTTATAAATGAAAAAAATCTACTATTAAGTAGGTTTTTTTTTATAAAAATAGAGCTCACTTATTAGAAATCTAATAAGTGAGCTGTCCTAGTCTACCACAACCAAGCTACTTGTACTGAAGGCAGTACTCTTTCAAACTCCAAAAAGAGTCTATTTTCCTTGTTAGGATCATCTATAAGGAATCCGTTCTGAGTTACACCGACTATGTTTACGAAATGACTTCCTGAACCCGATTTGCTCACGGGGTAAAGTTGGTTTGAAACCAAAATTGTGATAAGAGGCAACTCCTTAATATCAAGAGTATCAAATATCTCTTTGATGTTAGAAGCTCTCCTAAGTCCCCAGTGGTCAAACAGGCAGTGCCATGTCCCTTTGCCTGGTTCATAATAGCCATTTTCTGCCAAAATCTGAGCTAATTGTTCTATTGATGGGATTGAACCTTTTCGATAGCGCAGTCCCTGATGGAACACATAGACTGCACAACCACTTTCTCCAAGGGTAGAAGAGGAGTATGGAATATCCTTGTTTTTAGGAGAATTCCATTCTCTGTTAAAATCATCTTCTCCTGCATAGTCATATACAGGGTAAGGATTTTCCAAAAACTTCGAAACGGAGTCTTTGAAATTTTTCTGAATAAGGGTGTTTATTTCCCTATTCTGATCATAACGATCGGGGGCTTCCCGCCTGAGAGAAATGTTAAAGTAAGTACTCATAATGAACCTCCTGCCTAGGTAGCCAAACTAGGACTTTATGAAATTTTGTAAAGCTAGTTCAATTATATCATGATTTTATGTAAATGTCTATAAGTATAGTTTTGACAATAAAAACGATTAATAAATTAAATTTTTAAAAATGTAAATAATAAATATTGAATAATAAAAATTACTATGATAAAATGACCAAGGGATAAACATAAGGAGGAAAACTTATGAAAAAAATGATAGTAACTATAATAATTTTATTTATTATTTTTATTAGCATGGTAATATATAGAAACATGGAAAAAGAAAATGAACTTAAAGTAGATGAAATAAATAAGATAGAAGAGTACATTGGAAAAATATATGGATGGAAAGAAATTACAAATGAAGCTTTACCTGAATTTGATGATATAAATAATGCAGAAGAAAAATGGATATGGAATTCAATAAGAGAAAATTTAAGTGATTTTGAAGTAGAATATGATCAAATAGAAAACAAAATAAAAGAATTATATGGAACTAATCTAAAAAAACAATATCCTAAAGAGGGAACAGAGTTTATAAAATATGATGAAGAAAATAAAAAATATAGGATAAATGAAATTTTATTAGATGCTGTAAAAGATTCATATTTATTAAATAAAATAGATAAAAATAATAATGGATATACAGTTGAAATTATAGAGTATTTAGTTGATTATACAAATGAAGATGATGGAAAAATTATAATAAAAGATTTGAATGAAAAAATTATAAAAGAATTAACTACAGAAGAAGCAACTGAAAGTAACATTAAGAAAATTATAAAAGATAATATTGATGCTTTTAATAAAAAGAAGATCACATTAGAAAAAGAAAATGAAAATATAATAATAAAAAAAGTTGAAAAGGAATAATTAAAATGCTAGAGATATTAGAACAATGTGAAATTTGTCCTCATAGATGTAAAGTAAATCGATTAAATGGAAGATTGCGGCATATGTAAATCAAGCGATAAAGTAAAAATTGCATTATATTCAACACATAATTTTGAAGAACCATGTATAAGTGGAACAAAAGGATCAGGAACTGTATTTTTTTCTAACTGTACAATGAAATGTATTTTTTGCCAAAATTATGAAATTAGTCAGCAAGGAAAAGGAAAAGAAATCTCTATAGAAGAATTAGCTAATATTTTTATTAAGCAACAAGAAAAAGGAGTTGAAAATATAAATTTAGTAACTCCAACTAGTTATGTGGTACAAATAATTGAAGCAATAAAAATTGCAAAATCTAAAGGGCTAACTATTCCAATAGTATATAATACCAATGGATATGAAAGTATTGAAACATTAAAAATGTTAGAAGGATATGTGGATATATATTTACCAGATTTAAAATATTTTTACGATGAATTAGGACAAGAGTATTCGAAAGTAAAAGAATATTTTGAAATAACTACAAAAGCTATAAAAGAAATGTATAGACAAGTAGGAAGTCCTAAATTAGATGAAAATGGAATTATGAAAAAAGGATTAATGATAAGACATTTAGTATTACCAAATGAGATTGAAAATTCCAAAAAAGTTTTAAAATGGATTAAAGAAAATATAGATGAAAATGTTTTTGTAAGCATTATGGCACAATACTTTCCCACATATTTAGCAAAAAATGTGGATAAATTAAATAGAAAATTAACAAAAGAAGAATATGAGGATATTGAAAACTATGTATATGAGTTAGATTTAAAAAATGGATATATGCAAGATTTAGGAGATCATGAAGAAGAATATGTACCCAAATGGGAGTATTAATTTAGAAATACAAAAAGAAGGAGAAAGAAAAAATGAAAATTAATGTAATAGCATCAACAAAAGTAGGATATGAAATGTCAAAAGAGGAGGCACTAAATTTTTCAGGAAAATCAGCAGGAATATGTTATTTACCAGATACACTTGAAACATTATTTAATGAACCAATAGAAAAGACTGAAAAAAGAGCAAATATGACATTAAAATCAGGACATCATAGTGTATTTAATCATCCAGTATATAATTTAAGCTTTGAAGGAATACCTAAAATATTAGCTATGATTTTAAATAACGAGAAAATGTATAATACATCTGAAAAATCAGCAAGATATACGAAAATGGAACCTTCAGAAGAGGAAAAGGTTTTATATGAGAAGTGGATAGATATATATAGAGAGAAAATAGCAGAAGCATATCCTAAAATAGAAGAAAAAAGAGTTCAAAAATTAGCACAAGAAAATGCAAGATATTTAATAAGTGTGTTTACTCCAGCAACAGTAATGGAATATACAGTTAATTTTGGCCAATTAAATTACATAGTACATTTCTTTGAAAATTTCATAAATGATGAAACAAAAACATCTAAATTTGATATGAAACTAAAAGAAGTATTTAAAGAATTTTTAAAAGAACTTCCAGATTTAAAAGTTGATGGTTTAGATGCTGATACAAAGAAGAGAAGTTTATCATTTTTTGCAACAAGAAAAAATAGACAAGAAGAATTTGGAGAAAACTATTCAACTACATATTTAGCAACATTTGCAGAACTTGCACAAGCTCAAAGACATAGAACTTTAAATTATGAAGTTACATTATTAGATGAAGCAAAATTTTATGTGCCACCAATTATTAGAGGAACAGAACTTGAAGAAGAATGGCTAAAAGATATATCTTCACTTGAAGAATATTATCCTCAAGGTATGTTATTAAAAATAAACGAAAGAGGGACTGTAGAAAATTTTGTTTTAAAATGTACAGAACGTATCTGTGGAGCTGCTCAATTAGAAATAATGGAACAAACAATAGATACTATGAATAAATACTTAGAAGCAACAAAAGAAACAAATGAAGAAGTATATAATTATTTATTACCATATTCAAAAGGGGCGCGTTGTACTTTTCCAGGTTTCAGATGTACACAGCCTTGTGTATTTGGTGGACCAGGAGCAGTTACAAGAAAAATTTAACAAATGATAGGAAAAAAGAGAGAAAATCTCTCTTTTTTTAATACAATAAGAAGGATTTATGTAAAATATGTCGAATAATATAATTATGTATATTAGTTGTTAAAATGACATAAATAATAAAAGAAAGAGAGGGAATTTTGTGCGCTATAGTGAAACAATTATAGATGAAGTAAGACAATCAAACGACATAGTAGATATAATCTCACAATATGTGCATCTAAAAAGAAGCGGAAGAAATTATTTTGGACTTTGTCCATTTCATAATGAGAAATCACCTTCTTTTTCAGTTTCACCAGATAAGCAAATATTTCACTGTTTTGGATGTGGAGTAGGTCGGAAATGTTTTTACTTTTTTATCTAAAATCGAAAATATTAGTTTTATTGAAGCAGTACAAAATTTAGCAACAAGAGCTAATATAACCCTTCCAACATTGGAAAATAATGAAGATTCTGAAAAAGAAGAATTAAAAGCAAAAGTTTATAAAGTAAATGAATTTGCAGCAGAATTTTATCATCAAAA
>CAMNMV010000033.1 GCA_946545015.1 uncultured Clostridium sp. | reverse complement strand
TCATTATATTTACATTTAAACTTATCTCTCCATATGGACTATTTGTCATATATCCTTCATATCCTGAACCTACTTTTGTAAATTCTATTTTTTGATTTCGATATTGTAATATATATTCTCCAATTTTTCCTATTTTTCCATTTGAGTAATTTACTACTACATCTTTATGTGTGCTTATATTATTGTCATCAGTACATTGTACTTCCATTTCATAGTTTATTTCTTTATTTGCACTACTTAAATCAAATCTATATTCATATACATATGGTTCTATCTTTCTTAATGTTCCTTCTATTGGATTTATTCCTGTTGCTTTTAATACTATCTTTGGCATACTTGTTGGTTCTACTTGCTTTGTTCCATTTATCCATTCTTGTATTACTAATCTTCCTGTCATTATATTTACATTTAAACTTATCTCTCCATATGGACTATTTGTCATATATCCATTTATTTTAAATATAATTTTATTATTTTCTAATACTACTGTACTGTCATCATTTTTTCCTATATTCATATTTTGATAATCAATATTAACTTTAGTATGATTACTAATATTTCTATTATTATTGCATTGTACTTCTACATGATATTTTTTTGATTTATCAACATTAGCTAAATCAATAGAAAATTTATATACATATGGTTGCATATATTCAACATAGCATTTTAACTGTGTTCCATCATCTGATTTTAGCAAAACAATTGGATTTGTTTTAGGTTCGGCTTGATTTACTCCATCTATCCATTCTTGAACAATCAAATTACCTGATAATATGTTATTATTTACACTGATATTACCATATGGACTAGCAGTCATATATCCATTGTATGTTGGAGAATTCAAATTTATTTTTCCATTTTGACATAATATATCCATACAATATATTTGACCAAGTTTTTGATCTGACATTGATAGTATAACACTATTATTCTGTGGAATTGAATTTACATCTTTAGTTTCAACTCGTAAAAAATAATCTTTATAAAAATTTATATTCATTATATTAATATCATAACGATATGTATATGAACATTCTTTTTCAACTTTTCCTTCAATAACTTCACTTCCATCAGTTGCTACTAAAAACACCCTTGGTAATGTATCAACATTCATATCATTTATTACTTCATTATAAAGTACATTTCCTTTTATACTACCAGAATTATTATCATAGAATATTGTATTCAATGCGGCTTTAACTGAATTTTTAGTTTTATCAATCCTGAATAATTCTTTATTATCAATAATTGCTTGAGCATCTGCTTGAGCTATTCTAGATATTTGATAATCATTATTAATAAATTCTCTATCTTGAGGATTAGTAATAAAGCAATGTTCAATTAGAATACCTGGTATTCCATACATCATTGGATATCTTATAACTCCATAATAATCGGCCCATGTCCCATCAGGATACATATTATTTGATTCAGTACCTCTTATTTTCGCCATAGTACTTCCATTTCGTGGAATTCCTATCCCGGATAAATTATTTAAAACATTTATGGCTAATTGATTTGAATTTTTATAAAATCTATCTACTCTAGTATTCCTCGTAACATAAACTTCAGAACCTCGAGGTAATGAATTAGATGATGCATTTATATGAAAACTTACTAATAAATCAGCTCCAATATTCTTAGCTATTTGCCCTCTTTCAGCTATTGTTGGATTTCCATTTTCTTCTCTGCATAATACTCCAGTAATTCCATCTGCATTATCAAGAATTTCTTTTACCTTGGTGGTTATTTTCCAAGTGACATCTGTTTCACGCAAGTTCCCAGAAACAGCTCCACTATCAAGTTTTCCACCATGTCCAGGATCTAGTAAAACAATTATATCCTGATTAGTTGCAGCATATACTTTGCTAACAAAAATAAATATAATCGAGCATATTAAAATAAAAAATATTCTCTTTATTTTTTTCATTATTTTTCCCTCTTTATAAATTTCCTTATTTTCCACCATCTAGAATTTTCAATTGCATCTAATTTATTTTTTAATTCAGCTACATCTCCATATTTTTCCTTGTTTGCTAAATAATCTAAATACCAAATATTTCTATTAACTATATCTTTTAAATTCTCGGCAAATAATTCTCTATCCTTGTTCGATACAATTACACTTTTTAAGTCATCATATTTATCTTTCTTTATATATGTAATTATTATGTTATATATTATGTCTTTTCTTTGTGCATAAAATGCATTATCTGGCAATTTAATATATTTATCAGCTGCATTATAAAAATTTAAAAACTTAGGTCCATATTCCAATGTAAATTTTTCCTTATTTTCAGAATCATTGCTCCACCACATTCCACCAGAATGTCTTCTATATGCTGACATAACTTCATTAATCATTTTTATTTTTCCATCTTCTGCATGTAATAGATGTATATAATAATCACCTGGAGCAATATTATCTGGAAAAACATCTTTTAAATTTCTGTCATTAAATTTCCATCTATACACTACACTGTTTGCAACTATGTAATTACTATTTGCTAATTCTTCTATTGTTGAAACTTCTGGTGCTTCTGCTGGTATTATACTTTCTTCTTTTTCGTTATTTTCATAAAATAATTTAGCTTTGTGGAAACATATGTTAAAATCCTTATTTTGATCTAAAAAATCAACTTGTTTTTGTAATTTGTTTTCATCTATCCAAAAATCATCTCCATCACATAAAGCCACATATTCTGTATCCTTTATTTGGTTTAAAGTATTGATAAAATTCCCCATTGCACCTAAATTTTTTTCATTATCTATTATTTTAATTTTTTCAGGATATTTTTCTTTATAGCTATTTAATACTTCTAAAGTATTATCTGTTGAACAGTCATTGCTAATTACAATTTGATATGGGAAATTAGTTTTTTGCATTAGCATTCCTTCCAATGCTTCTCCTATATATTTTTCTTGATTATATGTTGTAGTTACGATAGTAAGTTTCATTATTTGTCTCCTTTATATTTTTTTACTTAACATCTTAGCATTTTTACTTCTGTCTTTTATACTTTTGCATGGAATACCAGCATATATTTTCCATGATTCTGTGTTTTTTTTCACAAATGACATCGCTCCAATACTTGTCCCTTCTGCCAGAATCACATTAGGCATAACAGTTGTATTAGCACCAATTTGAACAAAATCTTCTAAAATCACTTTTCCACCTGTTACATTGGTAAGTTCTTCTGGTACCATTGGGCTTATCATATACTCTCCTGAAAAGTCATCAGTTGCACTATAAATTGTAGTTCTAGCTGAGCACCCACAAAAATCTCCTATTTTTATTCCCATTTTTCCATAAAGTGCTGTATATGCAGCTATATGTACATAATTTCCAATTTCTATATTTCCAGATAATATGCAGAAATCATCAATTCTTACATTATTTCCTATCTTTATTTTATCTGGTGAATATATACTAGCCTTTTTACTTATTAATACATTTTCACCAAATTCTTTAAATCCAATAGCACTCAATTCCTCTTTAGAATAAAAACTGCTCATATTTTCCTCCTATTATGCTCTTTTTTTATTTTTATAACAATTTTTAGCATTATTTTTAATAACCTTAATTCTTGAATCAATTTGTTTTTTATTAGAATAAATTTTCAAGGCTTTTTTTCTTCCTCTTCTAGCTATATCAATTATTTCTTTAGGATTATTATATAGTTCTTCTATTTTTTCTTCTATATCTTCCACTTCAGGTTTTACTATAATTATTTCTTTTTTATCAACAAATTCTACATTTAATTTTAATTCATCTGTACATAATAGTGTTACTCCACTTATCATTGCCTCTGTACAAGAACCTGTTGGAAATCCATCAAATGATCCTTTACTCAATACAAATGGTCTATTAGGAGACAATATTACATCCATATTCTTATAAAATTCATGTAACCAATCTGATGATTTTATACCATAAAATTCTATTTTATCTTTAAAGTCACTTACATCTATATCCTCTTCATTAAACCCACCAATTATATGGAATTTTACATCTTTATGATTTCTAGCAATTCTTCTAGCTGTTTCTATGAATAAATCATACCCTTTATCTTTACCTTTTTCTGAATATTTATGTGCTACAAAACATACATCAAAACTATTTTTATCTCTTTTATAGTATTTCTTTTCTTTTATATCATTTTCTAATATTTTTTTAGGAGTCACAATTCCATAAATAAATTCAATTTGATTTTCATTGCATAATTTATTTTGTAATAAATAATCATATGTTTTTTTCTGTGTTACAATAACTTTTTTAAAGCATTTTGAACTACATATTCTTCTAAGTTTATCATCACATTCTGAATCATTTAATTTAAATCCGCCTCCAGGATATAAAGTAAAAATAAATGGAATATTATACTTTTCTAATATAGCTAAATTGTCAAACATTTCACTTTGAACATTTTGTATAAATGTTATAATTGCAATTTTGTTTTTGATTTCATCTAACTTTTTTATATTAGTTTCATTTAACTCAAAAACTTTTCCAGAAAATTCAGGATTTTCTGTTTCAAAATGTTTTACTACTTCTTCTAAATCTCTTTCTTCATTTAAAGCATTAAGTGACGCTCCAGTTGAAAACACATATACGGATTTTATTTTTTTCATATATTCAGTATATTCTTCATATCTAAATGGTGAATATACACTTGGAAATACATCATCAAAAATTATTAAAGAAAAGTTTTGTTTTTCTACTTTAGATTTTATTTTTTTATAAAATGATGGTTTAAATAAAAATAGAGGATTTTTTAATATGTATTTCATTGCTTTAAAACATCTATATTTTCCAAACTTTCTTCCAATTTTTGCTTTTATTGAATTATTTTTTCTATCTTGCTTTATTATTTCTCCTGAAATCTCGTTGTATAATTCTTTTTTATTTTCTTCTTTTATTTGTTTCAATCTATTTTCGGATAAAATAATTTTATCTGGTAAACTTTCAAAGTATTCTCTAACAAAATTCGTTTTCAGCAAGTATTCAAACCATACTTCTGATTTTGTACAATCAACATTTTTCCAAGGTTTTTTACTTGTTGCATAATGTAACTGTACAGTATTAGTCATGGCATCTTCTATTTCTTCTCTAGAATAATGTATGTCTGTTTCTTTATCTTCTTCTGTTTTATATTCATCCCACATATATGAACACGCAAGATATTTCAATGGTAGTTGTTTTGTTTTAGGATAACAGCACAAATTTAAAACATCTTGTTCCATTTGGTTAATTCTATGTCCTTCTGTTTGGAAACATTTTACAAATTTTTCTTCCATTTTATCTTCTCTAAGTTTTTTTAGATTGAATACTATATATCCACCACAAAATCCATTTAATTTTTCTATTTCTTCTTTTGTAAATTGTCCTTCAAGTTGTTCTAGATACCATTTCATTTTGCCTATCATTTTTATTCCACCAAGATAATAATCTTCGTTTGTATCCAATAAAAAATAACTTTCTGAAATGTCATTTAAAAAAACAACATCTACATCTGAAACTATAATTTTATCATAAATCGGAAAAATACTAGGAACTAAAATTTTGTACATTACTTCTTTTGAAAAATGTCCTTTAGTTTTTATTGTTTTCCATAAATCTTCAAATTTATTTTCCATATCTACAAATATTAATTCGGAAAATTCTGAAAACTCTTTAACATTCTCTATTAATTTTTCTTGATTTTTCTTTGTAATATCTGTATGTAATATATATAGTTTATAATAGTATTCTCTATTGCAATGTTCTAGTAAAGAATAAAATGCAACCGCTGCTGGTATAACATAATTATTATCAAAACAAAACATCAATGGTATTTCTTTTTTATTCATGCGTTAACATCCTCCTATTTTTTTATTATATCGCATATTTTATGTACTTCTTCTTCTTTCAATCCATTATATAATGGCAAACATAAAATTCTTTTTGTTATATCTTCTGAAATTGGACAAGCTTCCTTTTTATCAATAAAATTTAATATGTTTAATGAAGGATAAAAATATCTTCTTGGATTTATTTCATTTTCATTTAATTTTTTTATTATATCCAATGTCTGTTGTTCATCTTTTAATATAATTGGATAATAAATATAATTATATTCTAATCCGTCGTATTCTTTAGGTCTTTCTACATATCCTTTTAATAATTGATCATATAAATTACAAATTTTCTTTCTTTCTTCTATAATCTCATTTATATATTTAATATTGGCTAATCCCATAGCTGCATTAAATTCTGTCATTTTAGCATTTGTTCCGACAATTTCATAGTTTCCATTTATTGCGCCAAATGTTTTTAAACTTTGTATTTTATCATCTAATTCTTTAGTTTTAGTAAAACAAGCACCACCTTCTATTGTATGAAATAATTTTGTTGCATGAAAACTACATGTAGTTATATCTCCATAACTTAATAAACTTTTTCCTTTATATCTGCTACCAAATGCATGAGCTCCATCATATATAACTTTAAGATTATGTTTTTGAGCAATTTTTTCAATTTTTTCTACATCACAAGGATATCCAAAAACATGGACTGCCATAATAGCTTTTGTTCTAGGTGTGATTTTTTCTTCTATTTTGGCAACATCAATACACAATGTTTCTCTGTCAATATCAACAAATACAGGTGTACATTTTTCCCACATAATTGATGATGTTGTAGCTACGAATGAAAATGGAGTAGTAATTATTTCTCCATCTTCTATACCTAGTGCTCTTATAGCTAATTCTAATGCAATTGTTCCATTAGTTACAATATTTATATTTTCCAAATTTAAATATTCTTTTAATTTGCTCTTTAATTCTTGTAAATTAGGACCTTCATTTGTTAAATATCTATTTTCCCAAATTCCTTTTATATAATTTTCATATTCCTCTATTGGTGGCATAAAACTTCTTGTTACATTTATCATTTATTTCATCTCCTAAATTTTATACATTTTGTTATAATAATTTTCGTATTCTCCACTTACAATATTTTCTAGCCATTCTTTATTATCTAAGTACCATTTTATTGTCTTAACTATTCCATCTTCAAATTTTGTTTCTGGAAGCCATCCTAATTCACTATGTATTTTTTCAGGATTTATTCCATATCTTTTATCATGTCCTTTTCTGTCTTTTACATGAGTTATTAATGATTCGTCTATTTGACTATCAACATTTTCATGTAAATATTTTATAATTATATTTACAATTTGCATATTTGTTCTTTCATTGTGTCCACCTATATTATAAACTTCTCCAAATCTTCCATTTTCTAAAACCTTATAAATTGCTGCGCAATGATCCTCTACATATAGCCAATCTCTTACATTGCTTCCATCACCATATACTGGTATAGATTTATGTTTTAAGCAATTATTCATAATTAATGGTATAAATTTTTCTGGGAATTGATATGGTCCATAATTATTTGAACATCTTGTAATGCAAGCTGGGAATTTATATGTGTCATGATATGCTTTTACTAACATATCAGCTGATGCTTTACTTGCAGAATATGGACTATGTGGATTTAGTGGAGTTGTTTCTTCAAAACAATCATCATCTATATTTAAGCTACCATATACCTCATCTGTTGATACTTGTATATACTTTGTTCCTTCCTTATAAGAATCTTCTCCTATTTCCCATGATTTTTTAGCTATATCTAATAAATTTTGAGTTCCTTTTATATTTGTATTAATAAATTCTGTAGGATCTTTTATTGATCTATCAACATGACTTTCTGCGGCGAAATTAATAATTGTATCGATTTCATATTTTTTCATAATATCTTCAATTGCAACTTTATCACAGATATCAACTTTTTCAAAATGATATCTTGGATTATCTTCTAATCCTTTTAAATTTTCTAAGTTTCCCGCATATGTTAATTTATCAACATTAACAATATTTACTTCCTTATTAGCATTTAATATATATCTTACAAAATTTGAACCTATGAATCCAGCTCCACCTGTTACTATTATATTTTTCATTTTCATTAATCTCCTTTAACACTTTATTTATTTTTATTTACTTTTTTTAGTTTTTCACTATTTGATACTAACTTTAATAAATATTTTCCGTAATCAGTTTTCTCCAATTCATCACCTAAACTTCTCATTTTATTGTCATCAATCCAACCTTTTCTCCATGCAATCTCTTCAATACAAGCCACATATAATCCTTGTCTTTCTTGAACTATTGAAACAAAATCACTTGCTTGCAATAAACCTCTTGGGGTTCCAGTATCTAACCAAGCTAATCCTCTTCCAAAAAGAACAACGTCAAGTTTTCCTAATTTTAAATATTCTTCATTTATAGTTGATATTTCTAATTCCCCTCTGGCTGAAGGTTTTATTTTCTTTGCTATTTCTACGACAGAACTATCATAAAAATATAATCCTGGTACTGCATAATTTGACTTTGGATTTTCAGGTTTTTCTTCAATTGAAATTACTTTATTATTTTCGTCAAATTCAACAACCCCAAAACTTTTTGGATTATCTACAGGATATCCAAATATTCTTGCTTTTCCTTTTTTATTAACAGCAATATCTATACAGTCTTGAAAACCTTGACCATAAAATATGTTATCACCTAAAATTAAACAAACATCATCATTTCCAATAAATTCTTCACCCAAAATAAATGCTTCAGCTATTCCTCTTGGCTTTTCTTGTGCTTTATACTCTATTTTTATTCCTAATCTACTTCCATCGCCTAACAATTTTCTATATTGTTCTACACACTCTGTATTAGTTATAACTAATATTTCCTTTATACCAGCCATTAACAATACTGATAATGGATAATATATCATTGGTTTATCATAAATTGGTATCAATTGTTTTGATACACTTATTGTTGATGGATACAATCTTGATCCTGTTCCTCCCGCTAAAATTATTCCTTTCATTTTTAACCTCCTAAACATTTATAAATTCTTGAACTAATTTATTACATTTTATATCAAAATCTTTTTTCCATTGTGCATATAAGTGCATAATTTCTTTTTTGTTTTCTATGCAATATTCTATTCTTTGTTTAATATACTCCGAATCATCCTCTTTTGTCAATATCACAAATTCTCCCAATTTTGTTCCAACAAAATAGTCATTATTGTTTCCTAGCAAGCAAGGTACTCCCATCTCAAAACTTTCAAGTGGAAACATTGGCGCATTTTCTGTAAATGTTGGATAAATATTTATATCATTTTTTTGTATTCTTTTCATTAATTCATCATGTGGTATATAATCATCAATACTTGTTGTTTCCAAATTTAATATTTCAGTAAATCTCTTAGCACCTTCATTAATTGGAACTACATCAGCAACACAATTGGGTACTAATTTCATAGCACTTAGTGCAGTATAGATATTTTTCAATTCTCTAGAATCAGCATTATATATTCCAATTTTCACTTTTTCATTATTGTTTACTGCAATTTTTCCTTTATTTTCACTATGTACATTATTTTGTAAATAACAACATTTAAATCCTGTCTTTTTATAAAATTCATACATTGTACTTCTTACAAAACCCAAACAATCAATTTTTCCATCATTAGCTAGTTTCATTACTTCTTTGTTTAAATTCCATGTAAAATCAGAAAAATATTCATAGCAATTTCCATGCCAAATTACTTTTATATTAATTTCTTCATTTATTTGTTTTAATTTTTTTATTATATCAATCCATCCATCACAGATTTGACTAAATATAACAGATTTAATATCATTTCTTATAATAGAATTTGCAATTTCATTTATGTCCTTTGCTTTATATACATGTTCCAATGGAATATAATTTTCAAACAAACCTTTAGTTGAAGCAGCAACACCTAGCCATGTTGGATTGTAAAAAACAATATAATCTTGTTTTTTATACTTTTCTATAAACTCCAATGACTCTTGTGCAACTTTACTAAAATGTTCACGTTCTATTTTAATTTTTTTGTTGTTAGTTATTTTATATTTTATAGTACTTAATTTGTGATAAATTTTGCTTATTGCCTTATACAAAAAACTATCTTTTTTTATAAAACTTTTAAAAAAGTTTTTAATTTTCTGCATAATGTACTCCTCTCCTTATTTTCTTATAAACTGTTCTATGCTTTCTTTAGCTTTTTTGCTATAATCTTTTTTCCATTCTTTATAAAGTCTTATTATTTCATCTCTTTGTTTTAAAATTACGTTTACTTTTTCAGCATTAATAATTGGATTATCCTCTGTTGTTGTTACAATATATTTTTGTAATTCAGAATTTTCATCAAAAAAATCTGAATTATTTCCAATTAAGCATGGAATTCCTAATTCCATACTTATAAAAAATACTGGATGCATATATTCTGTAAAAGAACATGAAACTGTGACATTATTTTTGCTTATATTGTCTTTTAAGTTTTTATAGTCAATTTTTTCTATTTTATTTGGAATATTATCTATTTTCATTGTATCTAAAAACTCTTTCATTCTTGGATCCAAGTCATTAAAATTAACAACACTATTTTCAACAAATTTTGCAATACACAATTGATTAAAAATATTTTTATTCCATACATAGTTTAATGGATATATTCCAACATTTATTTTTTCTTTTTCTATTTTAATCTTTTTATTGTATTCTTCCTTTAAATTTTCATCTAGATTAAAATCTTCAAAAATATGTGAGCATCCATATCCAATACTTGAATATGTTATATATTGGCTTTTTCTAAGGAAACCTATATCATCTATAGATTTATTTTTTGATAATTCTAGTAATTTAAAAAAGTTTTCTCTTTCATATTCATAATATAACAAACTATCCATTGTATTACAAATAACTTTAACCTTCAAATTAGAATGATTTTCTTTTATTTTTAATATTAACTTATCCCATCCTATTTCTAATCCTAAAAAAATAATTTGTTCAATCCCTTTTTTTATTTCTTCTTCTATTACTTTTAAATCATTATTATAATCTAACTCTGTCCAACACAAATTGATTTTTCTAGAATTTTTAAACATATTTGTTATTAAAATATTATCTTCAGGCTTTTTATCGCCATAGAATAATATATAATTTTCCATAAACTTATCCCTTTCCTAATAATTTTCGAATGCCTGATTTTATTTTCATAAATGCTTTCAAATATCCTAAATTGTTATATACTAAAAATGCTTCTTTCCATGTTTCATTTCTTAACATATCTCTACACTTGAATATATTTAATTTTTGTACAAATGTAAGTTTTAAATCTTTTTCTACATATTCTGAAGTTCCAAATGTATCATTAAATACCATACTGTAATATGCTTCTATTAAAGCTTTATCCGGATTTAGCTTTGTTTTCTTTAACAATTCATATACATATTGTTTACTTTCTTTAGCTTCATATGGATGATATTTCATATATTCGTTAATTATTTTTGCCCCAGCAAACATTCCCTCTTGAAGTGGCTTAATATATTTATTTACAACATCAATTTCTTCTGTCTTTGCTTTTCTAATTGGATTTCCATCTTGGTATTCAATAACACTACCAGTACCAGGATTATAAATCCATTCTAATAATGTTATCATTTCTCCAACTTCATGATCTCTTATATCAACGTCATCTATAAAGCTTAATTTATAAACGTTTTTAGGTTGTTCATTATAAAAATCATATAATGTTAAATAATATCCTCCAATTTTTTTATTATTAAAAATATAAGCCAAATTATCTTGTATAGTTCCTCTCCATCCTATATCTACTAAAAACAATGATTTATCATCATTTTTTATTTCTTTTTGTTTTTGAAAATATTTTAATAATTCTTCTCTTTTATTTTTTAATTCAGCATTTACTTTTGAGGTAAACTCATTATCTGCAAATAAATTTTGAACTCTCAAATCAAACCAAGGCTCCACAATATTTTCCTTTGGATTAATATCATATTTTTCAAAATATTGTTTATATTCTTTAATATCTATAGCTAAAGTTTTAAACAAAGCCTTCATACTTTGAGTTCTATATTGAGACCATAATCTTAAAAGTTCTTTTATAGAAAACTCATTTAATGATGCTGAAAACGTAGCCATTCTACTAACTTCAACAGTATCACACTCTGGTAATTCAACTCCAAAAGGATTGTTTTCTTTTATTAATTCATGAATTTTAATAAAAGTTTCTCCCTCTCTAGTTTGATAATATATTGTTGGTATTTTATTTTTTATTGCATATTCAACAATACTATATACAAAAAAATATAATAATGGAGCAATTCCAACTCCTGCGTTAAATGTCGCATTATCTTTTTTTATTTTGTCTAAATCAAATTCAAATTTCCTATTTTTTTCTGGTATAAAATTGAATTCAGTTTTTTCCATTTTTATTGTTTCAATTCCTAATCCTTTTGCCACATCAATATCAGAATATTGATTATCCCCAACATGAATATGTTCACTTGGATTTATTCCTAATTCCTCTTCTGCTTTTTTGTATAGATTTCCTGCTCTTTTATTTAATAAATAATCTGCAGAACTAAATATTTTTTGTATTTTTACAGGTAATTTTACATAGTTAAATAATTCTTGTAAACTATCTGCGCTCATATAAAAATCAGAAATACAATACATATTTAAGTCTTTATATTTTTCAAAAATTGGTAATATTTCTGGATTTATATATATACATCTTTTTTCTTGATTTATTTCTTCTCTTAATAATTCTTCTGAAATATCATTTATTTCTTTTTCCATAATTTCTTTTTGAAGAATTTTGAATACATCTAATATTCTGCATTCATCATCATTTCCCGCTTCTTTATTCTTTTTACATTCTCTTTCTTCAATTTCATCTCTCTTCTTTAAAATTTCATATATATTTTTATATTCATCTTTTAAATTATCTTCATATTTCAACACTATATATCTTGCAGTTGCAAGTTTTATCTCTTCAGGATGACATTTTCTTTTTAAAATTGTATCCCATATATCAAAACTTATTATCATAAATACCTTCCTTTTTGTTTTAACTTTTTAATTATTTAATTTTTTTGTATAAAATCATCTATAATATTTATTATATTTTGTGTATTACTTACAAACTCTTGTGGTTTAAAATCTTTTATTTCTTTTATTGCTTCTTCCAACTCTGAAATATCTTTTATTCCCTTTATGAAACCTTGAGAATCAAATGTTTGAATTATTTGTAATTGATGATCATTAACATGTTCTCCATATTTACTATATCTTGGAACAGCAATTACCTTTTTTCCTTTTTTTATACAAGAAACAATTGATCCTACTCCACCATGTGTAATTACATAACTAGCATTATCAACATATTCATTTAATCTTTTTGTTGAGACAAGTTTAAATATTTTCATATCTTTAGATTTAAATTTTGTTGCCCCTGCTTGTACAATAACTTCTTCATCTATTGATTTATCATCAATACATTTTTGTACTTCTTCTAACAATCTATGAAAACTATTATTTTGAGTTCCTAACATTACTAATATCATTAATAAATGGCTCCTCCCAATACAGCTTTTGGATAAAGTTCTAACATTTCTTCCCATTGTACTATAAACAAGTCAGCAAATCTATATATTAGTTTTCCTGTCGCTGTTTTTGTATTTCTATTTGCAAATGTTTCTATATATATTATTTTTCTTCTAAAAATTTTTCCTAGTACACACATTGGCCCTGCTGTATGAGTTCCTGTTGTTACTATATATTTAGGCCTTATTTTTATAAACAAAAATAATGTTATAAAACAATTTGCAAGTAACTGGAATATATATTTAAACATATGCGCCCTTGTTCCATAAAGCATATATGATATTTTATCTCCATATTCTTCTTTATACCCTTTTGTCATATCATCTTTTTCTGTAATTATATGGTAATCATATTTTTTAAATAATGGTTTTAATTGTAACAATTCATTAAAATGTCCACCAGTACTTGATATAAATAATACTTTTTTCTTTTTATCATTCTTTTTTGACATACCATTCCTCTTTTTAATTTCTATTTTAACAAGCTTATTCTATCATTAAAAAGTTAATTTTTCAACAAAAAAAGAGGATTTTATTCCTCTTTTTCATAATTAATAAAATTATTTATTTTGTTCCCTCTTTATATCCTGTTTTATTTATAATTTTTGTACTAATATTTTTAACAGTTTCTGAAGGAGTATAATCTTCTTGTCCAAATAATTCCTTATGTAATCTTGTTACATTTGATTCTAATGTTACAGGAATTCCATACCAAGCATCTAATGTCTTTCCTTTAGTATCATATGGCCATCCTAAATTTTCTGATATTTTATATGATCCAACTTGTGTTGCTAATCCTATAATATCTCCAGAAGTCATATTTGTTTGGAATTTTGGAAGAACTTTATCTAAAATATTATTAAGTTTTCCTAAATCCATTTTCTTAGCTTTTTCAAATGTTTTCATAATAACAGTTCTCATTCTTTCAGTTCTCTTGTAGTCTCCACCATCTGTTTTTCTTATTCTTCCATAAGTTACAGCTTGAACTCCATCTAAATTATAAGTTCCAGCACTTGGAATTGATTTTGATTTCTTTCCTGTTACTTGTGCAGTTTCTCTTATATATTCATTCATTTGTCCAACTTCGTCTTTTTTTATTTCAACTTCTATTCCACCCATTTCATCAATTGCTGTAGCAACTGCATCAAAGTTAACTGTAATATATTCTGAAATATTTAAATCAAGATTTTGATTTAAAGTTTTTATAGCTAAAGTTGGTCCACCATATGCATACGCATGTGTTATTTTAGTTAAACCATGTCCTTCAATTTGAACATATGTATCTCTGTAAACTGAAAGCATTTTTACATCTTTTGTTTTCTCATTTATGCTTAATACAATTATTCCATCACTACGTGATCCATCATTACTTTTAATATTTCTAGTATCAACTGCAAATAATGCAATATTTCTATACCCTTTTGTTACATTATCAGAAATTCCTAATTCATCTTTATTAACTTCTACATAATTTATCTTACCTAATTTATCTTGTAAATATGCAAACGCAATTCCTGCAGCTATAGTAATTAATATTATTAAGAAAAATAAGAATCTCCTCAAAAACTTTCTCTTTTTCTTTTTTTTCTTCTTTGGTTCTACTCTTCTATCTTGTCTTCTTGCTTGTTCTAGTCTTCTATCATCTATCCTTCTATTATCAACTCTTCTATTTTCAGGTCTTGCAGTTCTTGATTTTTTCTTAGTTTTTCCTCTTGATTGAACGTGTCTTCCCATTTTTTATCCTACCTTATATTTTAATTTATCTTCCAATTTAATGTTTTATTGTGTTTATGTCTTTTAATAATATACTTTTAAAATTCTTTTGTCAAATCTAAATATTTGTAAATATCTACTGCATACTTACAAAAACTCTTTTATATTCGCAAATCATTGCTTTTTATTGAAAAATTTGGTATAATTTATGTTACAGTCGTATATTATCGGCAGTAAAAAATTTTAAAAAAGGAGAGACTATTATGACAGCAATGGAAAATCAGCAGTTCCCTATCCCCGAAGATATTGGGTTCACAACACCCCGGAAAGTAAAACTTCTTGCCTCGAAGAACATCAAAGATTTTCTTGGTACAGAGATACTTTCTAGTCCTGGCTTCTTTTACAGCAAAGTAAAAAGATTTGTTAAACAGCTGGGTTCATTCGCAGACTTTGCAGGAGAGCTTCATGCTTTCTTTGCAAAAGGCCGTTCCCCTCGGTATAAAGAAGTGAATTTAGTTTCTGAAGATGGCCAAGACGCTGTCATAAGAATCTATAATAATTCTAAGGACCGAGAAACAGATTGCTCTATTCCCAATTATGAAGTAAGTTATGACAAAAATTGGTGTTTAGTGCAAAACGAAGAACTGTTTTTCTTTGAACTAGATGAAATCCAAAATACTTTGGAACCTGCGTTCAAGAAAAAAGTTTACTGTGATAAGAACGGAAGTGTCGTTGCTACACGTTGCATTGACCTTTCTACTCACAGAAAATGTCACATAACATTCGAAGTTGAGAAATACACACATACCATCTCATTCACAATGATTATGCAGCGTGATGAAGAAAGTTTAAAACTTATCGAAGCATATTCATGTGCAATTATTCAGAATCTAATTTCTGGTAATAATGATACCGATGCTTCAACAACATATATTGCTGCAAGCAAATCTGTTTACTCATACTATGAAGCAACAAAAGATTTGTTAGAGCAGATATGCAGTAACTTCATCGTGTCGACTGTTGATGACATTTCAGGTTCTTGCACTAGCAAGTTGGTCGTTGTTGACGGTCAAGTGTACAGTTTCATGCTTCCTGATAAGGACGCAAATTATATCACTGTTTTCAAGAATCGCGATTGGCAGCTAACAGGACCTATGATGGTCGCAAAAAAGCAAACTGCTGATACCAATAACGAAAGCAATACAAAGAGAAAAACTACATTTTCACTTAAAACAAAAGATTTGTCAGAATCAGAAATCAGTAAGATTCCAAGTTTGCCAGATCTTAGAGATTATGTAGAAAGATTTATAAAAACAAATCTCTGGTTTGCTTTTCAGAATAATTAGGATTCTTAATTTCCTTTTTTCCTCCGTGTCTAACATGGAGGATTTTTCTTTTTATTGACTTATATATTTTTTAATGATAATAT
>CAMNMV010000032.1 GCA_946545015.1 uncultured Clostridium sp. | reverse complement strand
TGGCTACAATTCCATGGTCATTTAAATAATCTCTAAATTTCATTATATTCTCATTAGAACTTTTACTATATGTACCATTTTCTATTTTATTTATTGGAATAAGATTAACATGACAATTCATTCCTCTTAATAATTTAACAAGCATTTTTGCATCTTCTAAATTATCATTATTATCTTTTGCTAAAGCATATTCAAATGATATTCTTCTATTGGTTACTTTTATATAATCTTTACAAGCTTGTAATAACTCTTCTAAATTATATCTTTTATTTACGGGCATCATACTACTTCTTTTTTCATCAGTTGTAGCATGTAGTGAAATTGATAATGTACATTGTATATTTTCTTCAGCTAATTTATATATCATTGGAACTAATCCGCTTGTAGATACACTTATATGTCTTGCTCCTATATTTAAACCTTTAGGATTATTTAATATTCTTATAGCATTTATAACATTATCATAATTATCTAATGGTTCACCTATTCCCATAAATACTATATTTGATACCTTTACTCCTGTATCTTGTTCTATTTTTATTATTTGCTCTACAATTTCTCCTGAAGTTAAATTTCTTATAAATTTTATTCCTGTAGATGCACAAAATTTACATCCCATTCTACATCCTATTTGTGATGAAACACAAACAGTATATCCATGATGATAACTCATAAGAACTGTTTCTATTGCATTCCCATCTAATACATCAAATAAATATTTTTTTGTTCCATCAGAAGATTCTTGTTTTTTTAATATCCCAAAATCACAAATATAATATTCTTGTTTCAATTTTTCTCTTAATTCTAATGAAAGATTCAACATTTCATCAAAGCTTGTTACTTTGTCTTGATATAACCATTTAAATATTTGCTCTGCTCTAAATGCTTTTTCTCCCATATTTTTTAATTCTTCTTTTAGACTATCTAAATTATAATCTTTAATATTTTTCATATTATTCTTCCCCTTGATTCATTATATCTTCTATCAAATCATTATATGCTTTTTTTGACACTTCTGTTTCTGGATTATCTATCATCCAAATATGTTCTGCTCCTTCATATTCTTTAATTTCAACATCTGTCCCTGAATAATTCGCCTTCGCTTTTAATTTATGGCAATCAGGATTTAGAATATCATCTTTTCCAGTATAAATAATAATATTCTTTATTTTGGAAATATTTCCATTTATTGGATTAACAAAATAATCATCTTTTTCGTTTAATCCTCTTCCATATGAAACTCCTGCTAATACTAATTTATCTTTACTTAATTTTTTATCATTTTTTTGTACTTCATCTATTTTTTCATTTGTCATTTTAGTATCTAACCAAGGTGATATTAATATTATTTTTGATGGCATATTTATATTATTTTCGCTTAATTTTTCAGCTAATCCCAATGTTATTCCTCCACCTGCTGAATCTCCCATCATTATTAAATTTTTGCTATCAACCTTTGATAATACATCTTTATATACTGGTTCAACCATATTAAGTACATCTTTATATGTATATTTAGGAGTTAATGGATAATCTGGCATAATAACTGTTGCTTTTGTATCTCTAACTATTTTCTTTAAAAACTCCCAATGCTCATTAGTAGCCTCAGCAACATATGCTCCACCATGAAAATATAAAATTAATTTATCACTTTTTTCTTCACCTTTTGGTGATAACTTAAATACTTTTCTAGACATGAATTCTTTTGTTTCTATTGAAATATCATCTGTCTCTCCTGGGCTTTTTGATTCGATATCAATAACCAAATAATATCCGCATATAACAACTAATACTGTTATTATTATTAATATTGTTTCTAATATTATCTTTTTTAACATTTCTTATTTTTCTTCCTTTTATTTTCTTTAACTAATAAATTCATAGAAATATTTTATCATGTTTTTAATAAAATTTAAATAGTTTTTTGTTTTTTATAAAAATAATTGACATAATCTCATATTGATAGTAAAATATGTTTAAATCATTCATCTTTCGTGTGAGATAATAATATTATTGAAAGAAGGGATTGATTTAATGAAAACTAAACAACGACCGCGGAACCGTCAATGCGTCAGTACACAAGACCGTAGACTTGTTTATCCAACCAAAAATGTCCAAAGGAACACAATTCAGTATTTAAAACATCTCAAGTTTCAAACGGACAAGAAATTTGTTGATATAACCCTTACTGCTAGTAGGAGAGATGAGATCGACAAATGCCATCAATTTGTTGTAGTTCCGTGGTATTTTTCCGTAAATACCAAATTCTTCAAAGGGATTAAGTCTATCCATCACAGAATCATAAAGGATATCCATTATGCATTCAAAAATGGTAAAAAGAATATGACTATCTCTAAGAATCACTATAACGAAAATGATTTTAAAGTCCTTGAGGACTTTGGCATAAAGTATAGGACTGTGAAATATCGCGTATTTCTTAGATAGCTTTATAAAACAATCTCACACGAACCCCGGACCTGTCTGCATGGTCCGGGGTTATTTTTTTGTTTTTACTCTTAATTTTAAGTTTTATTTTTATTTCATTATTAAATTTTTATTATTTTTATCAGTTATACTACATAAACTATCCTATTATTGGGAAAATATTTTCCTAATTGTTCCCTTATAAAAATTTCACCATCTTTTCTTAATTCATTTTTATACATATATTTTCCTTTTCCTCTCCCTGTCATCTGTTCTTTACTATATAAATTAATTTTATTATTTGGAAATGCTTCTTCATTTATTTTTGTATGAACATAACTGTATGTCATAAATATAACTTCAAAAAATACATCTTTTTTCACTTTATTGCTTAATTTATTTTCTAATTTTTTTATTAATTCTAAATATAGATTTTTCCAATCATCTACCATAATTACTGGCGCTATCAAAATCCCAACTTCATATCCTGCTTCTTTTAATCTATTAATAGCCTCAATTCTTTCATTTAATCTAGAAGTTCCAAATTCAACATTATCTATTATTTTTTCAGGATTAACACTCATTCTTACAATTACTTTACCCTGATGATCTAATTGTAATAAATCATCTATCATTCCAAATTTAGTGGGAAATGTTAATTTACCTTTTTTACAATTTTTAAAATTTTCTATAGTCCAAGGCAAATTTTTTGTTATTGTGTTTTCTAAAATAAGATCACTATTACTTCCTATTTCAAATACTAATTCTTTTTCACTTTTTTGAGATGTTTTAATTATTTTTTCTAACATTTGCTCTCTATTTACAAATAGTCTTAAATAACTACATTTGTTATAATTACACACTAAATAACAATACATACATGATGCTGTACATCCCGAAGATGTATATGGCACCAAATAATCTGATATTTTATGATTTTCAACAAATTTATGTGTTTTTCTTACACCAATTATCAAATTTCTTTTCAAATTAAGAAATTCTTTATTCTCTTTTTTCCTTAATTCATCTATATTATTATGATTATCAATTTCTATTTTAGGAACTTCATTATACTTTTCTAAAAGCTGTTTTCCCAATTCATAATTTTCAATATCTTTTTCATAAAAAATAGTTTTAGGTTTAAACATTTTTTCCTCCACAAATTCATATTTGTAACTTGCAATTAGTTTAACCTAAAACTATTTTTTTATTATTTATTTTAACTTTATCCTAAATCTTTGGGATTTTTATTTCTTGTCCTTCTTTTAAGCTTGAATTATTAATATTATTTATCTGCTTTAAATCATAAATTATATATCTTATGTCTTTATCTTGATAATATTTATTATTTTTACTCTCTCTTTCAGCAATTGACCACAATGTATCTCCTTGACTTGCATATTCTGATTTATAACTTATTTCTACTTTTGAATACGAATTTCTAATTGAAAATATTGCATTTAATACTATTATAAATAATGCTATAATTATTATATTTTTTATATTTCTCCTTAATATTGATTTATTATTTTTTACTTGTTTTTTCATATAATCATTCCTTTCAATTACAAATTTTTGTTCGTTTATCTATTTGTATTATATAAGAATTTTTGTTCGCTGTCAATAGTTTATTTTAATTTTTTGCAAATTTATTTTTTATTATATGAAATATGCTTATTTTACAATAAAAATTGACATTTATTATTATAGATGATATTATTCTTATAATATTAATATATTTAAAATTAATGAGGTATGTATATGGAAAGAGTTAGTAAAATTAATTATTATCTTGATATTGCAGAAGCTGTTTTAAGAAGAGGAACTTGTACTAGAAAAAATTATGGTTGTATTATTGTAAAAAATGATGAAATAATTTCAACTGGTTATACTGGTGCTCCACGTGGTAGAAAAAACTGTATAGATTTAGGATATTGCACAAAAAAGAAATTTTTCCCAGATGTACGTCATGGAGGATATGATGCTTGTAGAAGTGTTCATGCTGAACAAAATGCCATGCTTAGTGCATCTAGAAAAGATATGATTGATTCTAGTATGTTTTTAGTAGGAATTCGCCAAGATACTGGTACATATGAAGACGGGGCATCTCCTTGTCAAATATGTAGAAAATTGATTATAAATTCTGGAATTAAATATGTTTATGTTAGAATTGATAAAGAGCATTATGAACAAATTGTTGTAGAAAATTGGATTAAAGAAGATGATTCTTTAAATGGAATAACAACTTATTAATCAGTAATAAATAAGTAATTAATAAAAAATAAATAACAAAAACTCAATTGTTAAAATAATATAAACAATTGAGTTTTTCATTATTTAATATATTTATTTTCTTTTAAACATATTACTCATTAATCTTTGATTTTCTTTTTCTTCATTATCTTTTAACATATTATATAACATTTCTTTTTCTTCATCTGATTCGCACCAATAATCATAATGTAATTTTGCAATAATATTTAATGCTTCTCTTGAAATATCATATTCTTCAAAACCATTTTCAATATCAATATCTACTTCTTTTATTAACTTTTCATCAGCAGATTCTTTAATAATATATAATATTTTATCTGGTACACGCTTAATAAAACTTTCTCCTAATGATAGTAAAACACTATAAACTTCTGAAAAAATTTGACTATCTTTCATTTTTATTTTTCCTTTCCATCATTTTCGTGTTCTTTTTCTTCTAATTTTTTCTCCGCTTCTTTTAGTCTTCTATCAGCATTTTGTAATCCACTTGCAAAAATTTTCTTTTGCTTATATTTTTTATAAAGAGATTTTATTCTCATAATATTTATACGTGTCTTTTGCATTTTAATCCATAAATCCATTCTTTTTTTCCCTAATGGTGTATCTCCATACTGTCTTTTCTTTATTTTTGCAACAGTATTCATCTTCATATTTTTATTAATTTCATCTGTTGGCTTTATATCCCATTCATTAAATATTACTTTTTTACTTTTTCTAATTTTTTCTGCTAATATTTCTGGATTTTCCTCTTCTATTTTCCATTCAACAGTAGGTCTATCTTCCGTTGATTTATCTAAAATAAATCCTGCTTTTGTAAATATGCCATCCACTTTACTAGCATTTGGATGAGTTTGATAAATTTCCAAAGCGATTGTATATTTATCGGTTTTAGTATGTATTGCTCTTATTGCCACACCACTTTCTTTATCTTTAAAAAAATCCAAAAAATCATATGCCTCAATAAATACCTGCCCTTTATTGTTTATAACTTCTTTTGAATTCATAGCATAATTTATTCTTTCAAATATTTTATTATTTTCTTCAATATTTCTGTTATATATTCCTATTCCACAAGCCGGTCTATACCAGTTATGACCACTTAATGGAAATCCTCCATCTGGAGATAAATAAATTTGAGAATTATTGAATTCTTGTAATTTACAAAGCATTTTATTAACTTTTTCTCTTCCAATTCTAGTACAAGAATCACTATAAAAATCTAAATATGCATTTCCATTACCAATATGACATCCTCCTGTTTCAATTCCATTATTATAACAATTCCATAGTAATTTTTCTAGTGTTTTACTTCCTTCGGCCCATTCTTTCATAGCCACTTTTAATTCATCTTTTGATAAACCTGAAATAGGCATTGAGCTTCCATTATTATATTTATTCTTTTTCATAAAGCTCTCCTTTCTCATAATTTATACACATATATTTTATAACTTTTTCAATCTTATGTCAACAAAAGGAGTGTGAAATAAAAAACTACTCCTATAAAAAGTAGTTTTTTAACTAATTCTATAATGTCCTATTATATAATCTTGTCCACACTCTTTTACAAGAAATTCAAGTATATCTTCTTCATAATGTTTTTGATCAACACTTCTATGATGAATTAAATATGGTATACCTTTTTCATTTCTTCTATCAGAAATAATTCCAATATGCTCATTAAATATAATAATGTCTCCTCCTTGCCATTTATCTATTTCATCTATATTAGTCGTAAGCGGAATATAATTATTTTTAAAATATACATCTAGATTTCTTACTCTTCTAAAGTCAATATTTTTGTCTATTTTTTCTATATTATAATTTTTTGGATTTAATTTTATATCATTATTCACTAATTCCTTTAAATCATATCCTGCATCTTTTAACCCAAATGCAACAACATCAGTACAAACCCCATAATTATCATCTGGGTAACCTGAACTATAATATTTGCTTTCATATATCGGCTTTTTTTCTATATATTTTTTTACATTATTCAATATATCTGTTTGATCATCAATACCATCATTATCTTTATCAACATTGCTTATATAGATATCTATTCCAAAATCTTTATTTGAATATTCTGATTTTACTTCTATTGTTTTTGAATTCCATGCAAGCATTACTGCTACTAAAATTACAATTAAATTTAATATTATAATTACTATAATTTTTTTCATTATATTTTCTCCTCTTGTATAGAATATCATATGAATAATCATTTTTCAATTTTTTAATATCAAAAAATAAAAACTGCTTCATATTTAATATGGAGTAGTTTTTATTTTATCTCATTTTATCCAAATATTCCTCTTTTTCTTACAGGTGGTTGCTCATTCATTGTTTTAGCAAGTTGATTTAATAAATCTCTTTGTTCCTTTGTTAATTTCTTTGGAGTTTGAACAACAACTGTAAATACAAAATCACCTTGTATATTTGAATTAATATGTTTAAATCCTTTACCTCTTATAGTATATTTAGTACCTGTTTGAGTTGCTTCTGGAATTTTATATTTTTCTTTACTTCCATCTACCATTGGAATTTCAAGTTCTGCACCTAAAGCTGCTTGTGTTATTGTAATTGGAATATCACATAATACACTACTTCCTTTTCTTGTAAATATACTATGTTTCTTAACTTTTACAGTAATATATAAATCTCCTTTAGGTCCACCTTTTTGTCCTGGTTCTCCTTCACCTCTTAATACTACTGTTTGTCCATCATCAATTCCTGCTGGAATTTTTACTTTTATTCTCGGTTGTTTTCTAACCGTTCCTTTTCCTTTACATGTATCACAAACTTCTTTGATTATTTCTCCTGTTCCATGACATGCACTACATGTTCTTGTTGTTTGCATTTGGCCAAGTATTGTATTTTGTACTTGTCTAACTTGACCTGTACCATTACATTCTGGACATTTTATAGGATTTGTTCCAGGTTTACAGCCAGATCCATGGCAAGTTGTACATTCTTCTCTTCTTGTTATAATAACTTCTTTTTCAACTCCTAAAAATGATTCTTCAAAAGTTATTTCCATACTCATATTTAAATCTGCACCTTTTTTAGGCCCATTTTGTCTTCTTGATGAACTTCTTCCTCCAAATCCTCCTCCAAAGAATGAAGAAAATATATCTCCTAAATCTCCGAAGTCTCCAAATCCTGAATTTGAATATGAATAATATCCTCCTTGTCCGAATGGTCCTTGACCACCACCAAATCCTTGAGGATCGGCAGTTCCAAACTGATCATACATTTTTCTTTTTTGTGAATCAGATAAAACTTCATAAGCTTCATTAACTTCTTTAAATTTAGCTTCAGCTTCAGCTTTGTTATCTGGATTTGCATCTGGATGATATTTTTTTGCTAATCGACGATATGCCTTTTTTAATTCATCATCAGTTGCATTTTTATTAACACCTAATACTTCATAATAATCTCTTTTGTCTGCCATTTTTTCCTCCTATTTTTTCTATTATCCTTATTTTTATTTTTTCTATTGCTCTAAAGTATGAGGTTGGATCTTTCCAACCTCATATTTGATATTTAATATTTCTTATTAATACTTAATAATTAATTATTTGTTGTCATCTTCTACTTTATAATCTGCATCATAAACATTTCCATCATTATTTGCATCTGATTCTCCTTCTGTATTTGCAGCATTTGGATCAACACCTTCTGCACCATTTGGATTTGCATTTTTATATAATTGTTCAGACATATCATAGAATACTTTTGTTAATTTTTCTGTTGCTTCTTTTATTTTTTCTGTATCGTTTGTTTCTAATGCTTTTTTAGTATTTTCTATTTCTGTTTCTACTTTAGCTTTTTCTTCTCCACTAATTTTGTCACCTAAATCATTTAATGTTTTTTCACTGTTATATACTAAACTTTCAGCATTATTTTTAACTTCGATTTCTTCTTTCTTTTTCTTATCTTCTGAAGCATGTGCTTCTGCGTCTTTAACAGCTTTTTCAATATCTTCATCTGTTAAATTTGTTGAAGCTGTAATTGATACATTTTGGCTATTTCCTGTTGCCATATCTTTAGCAGATACGTGAACTATTCCGTTTGCATCTATATCAAATGTAACTTCGATTTGTGGTACTCCTCTTGGTGCTGCTGGAATTCCTGTTAATTGGAATCTTCCTAATGTTTTGTTATATGCTGCCATTTCTCTTTCACCTTGTAATACGTGAACTTCAACTGATGTTTGCCCATCTGCTGCTGTTGAGAATACTTGTGATTTTTTAGTTGGTATTGTTGTGTTTCTTTCAATTAATTTTGTAAATACTCCACCATATGTCTCAATACCTAATGATAGAGGTGTTACATCTAATAATACTAAATCTTTAACATCTCCTGATAATACTCCACCTTGGATTGCTGCACCAATTGCAACACATTCATCTGGGTTGATACCTTTATCAGCATCTTTTCCAATTAATCTTTTAACTAAGTCTTGAACAGCTGGTACTCTTGTAGATCCACCAACTAATAACACTTTGTGGATATCATTAACTGTAAGTCCTGCATCTTTTAATGCATTATTTACTGGTGTAGCAGTTGATTCAACTAAATCATGAATTAATTCTTCAAATTTAGCTCTTGTCAAGTTAACATCTAAGTGTTTTGGTCCTGTTGCATCTGCTGTAATGAATGGTAAATTAATTTGTGTTTGTTGAACACCTGATAATTCTATTTTTGCTTTTTCAGCAGCTTCTTTTAATCTTTGCATTGCCATTTTATCTGCTTTTAAGTCTATTCCATTTGATTTTTTAAATTCATCTACTAAGTAATTGATTATAGCTTCATCAAAGTCATCTCCACCTAAATGTGTATTACCATTTGTAGCTAAAACTTCAAATACTCCATCACCAATATCTAGTATTGAAACATCAAATGTTCCTCCACCTAAATCATAAATTAATATTTTTTGATCTTGTTCTTTATCCATACCATAAGCAAGTGCTGCTGCTGTTGGTTCATTTATAATTCTTAAAACTTCAAGTCCGGCTATTTTTCCTGCATCTTTTGTTGCTTGTCTTTGGCTATCGTTGAAATAAGCTGGAACTGTAATAACAGCTTGTGTTACTTTTTGTCCTAAATAATTTTCAGCATCTGTTTTTAATTTTTGTAATATCATTGCTGATATTTCTTGTGGTGAGAATGAATCACCTTCTATTTTAACTTTTTCTGCTGTTCCCATTTTTCTTTTTATTGATATAACAGTATTATCTGGATTTGTAACTGCTTGACGTTTAGCAATTTGTCCTACTAATCTTTCTCCATTTTTAGAGAATGCAACTACAGATGGAGTTGTTCTGTTTCCTTCTGCGTTTGGTATAACAACTGCTTCTCCTCCTTCCATTACTGATACACATGAATTTGTTGTTCCTAAGTCAATTCCTATAATCTTTCCCATAATTTTACTTCCTTTCTTTGAGGGGTTACCTCTATTTATATTTTAAAATTTAAAAACTTAAATAAAACTTTAGTTAGCTACAACTACCATACTATGTCTTATAACTTTTGTTCCTATTTTGTAGCCCTTTCTGTATTCTTCAGCAATTTCTTTTTCTCCTAATTTATCATCTTGTATACTACTTACTGCTTCGTGCAATTCTGGATCAAAAGTTTCTCCAACTGTCTTAATTTCTTCTACGCCTTTTGAGCCAAGTACTATTTTAAATTGTTGTAAAACCATTTCAACACCTTTTTTGTAATTTTCGTCTTCTGTTTCAACTTTTGCTGCACTTTCTAAATTATCTACTACTGGTAAGAATGCTTCCACTAAATCAGCTAATATTGAATTGTATAAAGTTTCTCTTTCTTTTCCACTTCTTTTTTTATAATTTTCAAATTCAGCTAATACTCTTTTGTATCTATCTGTTAATTCATCAAGTTCTTCTTGTTTTAATTCTAATTCTGTTTTTTCATTTTTTAATTCTTTTTTCTCTTGTTCTTTTTCGTTTTCTGCCATTTTGCATACATTCCTTTCTAATCATTGTTTTTTTCATTCAACTTTTTGCTTATATATTTCATTACTGAAATTACTTTTGAATAATCCATTCGCTTAGGTCCTATAATTCCAATTGTTCCTAAATCTTTATTTCCAACTCTGTGTTTAAATGTAACAACACTAAAATCTTTTAATTCTTCTTTTTCATTTTCATTTCCTATATAAACATTTATATCTTGTGCAAATCCAGAGTTTAACATATCTTCCATTAACTCTTTTGTATCTAATACATTAACAAAATTTTTAGCAACTTCTAAACTATTAAATTCCGGTAATTCAAATGATTTATTTGCACCCTCTAAATATATTTTTTCATCTTCGGCTAATACTTTTTTTATTTGCTCAATAATAGGTTTTATTACATTAACACTATAAGTCATTTCATCTATTAAATATTCTTCAAGCGGACCTTTAATTGTTTCTAGGGGTTTTCCCTTTAGCTTTTGATTAAACATATAATTTACTGTTTCTACTTGTTTTTGTGTAATATCTTCGTCAAATTTAATTATAGTTTCTTTTACTAAGCCTGTATCCGTAAGTATAACAGCCATCATCATTCTGTTTCCTAATTGCACAAATTTTATCTCATCTATTAATTGTTCATCATTTTTAGGTCCAATTGATAATGTTGTATAATGAGTAACTTCTGAAATTGTTGTTGCCGTAAGTTTTGCTAAATCTTCTATTTCATTAACTTTAGTTTCCAATTTTGAACTTATATATTTTATTTCTTCTAAACTTATATCATTATCATTTATAAGTTCATCAACATAATATCTATAACCTTTTTCAGATGGAATTCTACCTGATGATGTATGTGTCTTATCTAAATACCCTTGTTTTTCTAGATCCGCCATTTCATTTCTAATTGTTGCACTACTATAATTTAATCCATAATTATTAGTCAATGCATTAGAACTTACTGGCTCTGCTGTATTTATATATTCTTCTACAATTGCTTGTAAAACTTTCTTTTTTCTATCATCTAGCATTTTCTCACCCCTTTAGCACTCTTTTAGTTTGTTTGCTAACACGATATATATTATAACCATTTTTAGCACTTGTCAAGTCCTTTTGCTAATTTTTTTTGTGAATTTCTTGTGAACACTTTATATGTAGTATTTCCAGGATTCAAAACAAAAAAGATGAGAAAACTCATCTTTTTACTTATTCATTATTTAATTTTACTTATATTAAAATCTCTACAATTCCAATAACTAGTCCTATTAATGCAAACATTTCAACTACCGCAAATGCTACACTTGCTATAGAAAATAGATTAACTCCTGTTTTTGGTTTTTATTTTCTATTTTAACTCATTAAAATAATACTATCATTAGAATAATATATTGTCTATTTCGTCCCAAATCTGTTCTTCATATATTCTTCTTTCTGATGAAAATGCATATGTTGGAATATCACCTATTGGATTTAATTCTTTTTGTATTTTTTTAACTTCATCTTCTACTTTTGTTTTAGCAATCTTATCTGCTTTATTTGCTAGTATTATTGCAGGTAGCCCTGATGAAATTATATAATTATACATTAATTTATCATTTTCTGTTGGTTTGTGTCTAATATCCACTAAGAAAATTATTAACGAAATTTCTTTTCTATTAAATAAATATTCTTCTATAAATTTTCCAACTTGTTCTTGTTCTTTTTTTGACATCTTACTATAACCATATCCAGGTAAATCAACAAAATAAAATTTTTCATCAATATTATAAAAATTTATTTGTCTTGTTTTGCCTGGTTCACTACTTGTTCTTGCTAATTTCTTTCTATTTATCATTGTATTAATAAAACTTGATTTTCCCACATTTGACTTTCCCACTAAAACAACTTCAGGTAACCCATTTTTAGGATATTGTTTTGGGCTTACTGCTGATATTTCAAACTTTGGTTCTTTTACTTGCATTTGCTTTCCTCCATTTTTCTACATAGTTTATAAAATTATAACAAATATCTTAATTTTTTTCAAATAATTCATTGCATATTTTTTTATATAATTATATAATATTTTTAATAAATTATATAAAGGAGATAATTTTATGATTATTACCTATAATAAAGAAAACTTGAAAAATAATATTATGACTGAAATGCAATTACTAGATACAACTATTTCTAATTATGATGTTAAATCTAGAATATTGGCCAGACGCCTAAAGAATGATGCATCTGATAGTTATAATTCTTTTTTTCATTATAATGTAGAAGATTATCCATCCAAATTAGAATATTACACTAATTCTTTAAAAGGTTTAAAAAACCAATTAAATGAATTGTTAGATATTTGTAAAGAAAATTTACATGATGAAAGAATTGATGATAAATTAAAAAATTATAACGAACAATATAAAACTATAGAATCATCTAATTTACCATTTTTATTAAAATTAAATAAATATGTGTATTCTTATATAGATATGCCTGAACAAGTTAATGTTGATGTTAATGCTGATTCTAATATTAAAAAAGTTGAAGTACAAGCAGATAATAATATTGGGGTTAATTTAACAGAAACTCAAGCTGATCAAGAACAACAAACTGAGCAAATAACACAAGTATTGCAAACACCAATAACTATAACACCTAAAGAAGAAAAAATGTTAGAAGCTGAATCAAAAAAAGTTATTGCTGCTTTGGAAATATCTGATAATTCTAGCAATACGCAAAATAATTTTGAAGAAGATAATTTACCAAAAGCATTTAAAGTAGATTTAAATATGAATAAAGAAACTACTCAAGTAGTACAAGAATTATCTAATCTTCAAGAAAATACTAATAGACAAGTTGAAGAAAATCAAGAAATTGAAAATCAAGATGGTCAAAATGTAGAAAATTTAAATACTTCTGAAGTTGAAAATACTAATGAAACAATGGGATTAAAAGATAATAATACTTTAATAATTTCTGAGATAAAAGGAAAAGTATTCTTACCTTATACAATAAAAGAATTAGAAAGTGTTTTAGATAAAAGTAAAAAATACAATACTATAGAAGAAGTAGTTGAAAACAAATACATCTTACCTTTAGAAAAATATAAATTCGCAAATGCATCAAGATTTAAAGAAACATTTGAATTAATGAGGAAAAGACAAAAAGCATCTATAGTTGAATCATTAGATATAGCTTTGGAACAAACATTTAATAGTTCTTTAAATCCTGCAATTATTTCTGCGTGTAAAAACTTAGATGAACTAGACATTTACTTAGATTGTTTAGATACAGATACAACATCAAAATATCCTTGTTTCAACATTCAGTATGAAATGTTACCAACTAAAAAATTAAAATAAAATCAAAAAATCACATAATAATAAATTATCCCCCAGTATACCTAGGGGATTTTATTTGTTTAAAGTTAAAAATTTAAAATAAAAAATGAACCTAAAACGAATTTTAGATTCACTCATATGAATTCATATATTTATATCTTCTATATACAATTCTTATTTTTTGTTTACTAAATCTTTTAATGCTTTACCAGCTTTGAATACTGGAGCTTTTGATGCAGGTATTTTGATTTCTTCTTTAGTTTGTGGGTTTCTTCCTTTTCTAGCTGCTCTTTTTCTAACTTCAAAAGATCCAAATCCAACTAATTGAACTTTGTCACCTTTTACTAAAGATTTTGTAACAGCTTCTACGAATGCATTTAAAGATGCTTCAGCTGCTTTTTTTGTGTCACCTGTTTTTGCAGCCATTGCTGCGATTAATTCAGCTTTGTTCATTTTAAATTACCTCCTATAAGATTTAATGATATGTAGTAAAAGGCCTGAACTAGCCTTTTTTCAAACTACAATAATATTATTCGCCAAAATCAGTCAAAATCCTTCTTTTTTTTGAAATTTTTTTAATATATTTTCATTTTTTCCAATACTTTGAAGATTTTTTCACCCATTGGCAATGATAAAATTTCTTCTTTTGAAAATATTTTTAAAGCTACAATTGCAAGTAAATAAACAATTATAGCACTTATCATTGCTAATATTGTTGCCAATCTTCCTGCAATTATTCCATTTAATAATAAATATATACAATATGAACATATTCCCATTATAGATGTAGCAATTATCGGCTTTATTACAAATTTTGATAATTTTAAATTTAATTTAAAACTTCTTATTACAGATGTAATTGCTATTATGAATGCTACTAAGTGACATCCTACTGTCGCTAATGCTGCTCCATTTACACCTATACTTGGAATTGGAACTAAAATTAAATTTAAAATTAATTTAACTAACACTCCTGCTCCCAAAGAGATTGTTGGTATCATTAATTTTCCATATCCTTGGAGTGCCCCATTTATTGTTTGATCCAATATTGTAAACAATATCGCAAGAGAACTTATCTGTAATATCACAGTCCCACTACTTGCATTTGGAAACAATAAATTTAATATTGGCCCAGCAAAAATAAACATTCCAACTGTACAAGGCAAACCTATTAACATTGATACCAATAGTGAAAATGAAGTTTTTTCTTTGATTGTTTTACTATCTCTTTTTGCTTTTGCTGCAGCTATTGCTGGAACTAATGCAGTAGCAAATGCTACATTAATCGCTAAAGGTAAATTAGTTAATGTATCTACCTTTCCTCCTAATATCCCATATTGTGCAGTTGCAACATCTTCAGGCATAAATTCCTTTAAAGATCTTACAACTGTAAATGAATCTATATTTTTATTGATTGATGATAATATTGCTGTTAATGCTATCGGTATTGATACTAATAATATTTTCTTTATTATTGACTTAACCCTTTCATGACTATAATTAACTGATTGTTTAATATCTTTTGAAATCTCTTTTCTTTTAGTTTTGTAGTATAAGTATAGATAACTAAATCCTAAAAATGTTGCAAGTGTTGTTGCTAAATTAGCCCCTGCAGCCATCCATTCAGTTGATACATTTGAGCATACAGCAATTATCTCTACTATTAATATTGTAAGTAATGTTTTAAAAACTTGTTCTAAGGTTTGTGATCTTGCAGTTGTTTTCATACTTTGTCTTCCATTAAAATATCCTCTCATTACACTTGCTATTGCAACAAAAAATATTGCTGGAGACAATGCAACTAATGTCATTTCAGCTTCAGGAATTTGAAGCCAATTATTAGCAATTACACCTGCACCAAAGAATAATGCAATACTTCCTATCAAACCAATTACAGCAAATGTTGCAAATGCTATTTTAAATATTCTATGTGCTCCTTTGTGATCACCTATTGCAACTCTTTCTGAAACTAATTTTGATATTGCACTAGGAACTCCTATTGATGAAATTGTAAGTAACATTGCATATATTTGATATCCACTAGCTAAAATTCCATTTCCTCTATCCCCAAATCCTTCACGGTTTGTCAAATACAATGTATATATTAATCCTAATATTTTTATTAGTATTTGAGAAAAAATTAAAGTTACTACAGCTTGACCAAAGCCCTCTTTTTTTGTATCTTCTTTTTTCTTTTTTATTATCACTTTTTCACCTGCCTTTTATTAATTGTACTTACTAATTATAGCTTTAATCACTAAATTCTTCAATATTTTAAATCTATTTTATTAATTTTCGCTAAAAGCATTGACAAAACTAACTTTTTGTAATACAATATTTCAGTATAAATTTAGAGTATGATTTTATTTAAAAACTTCTCCCCGGTAGTTTTTAGTAAGTTCATATTTTAACAAATTAGAAATAGAAAATATGAAATATAGGAAGGAAGTTAATTACCATGAATAATGTTACATATAGCGCTAAAAAGAGCGAAGTAGAAAGCAAATGGTATATAATTGATGCAGCTAACAAACCTTTAGGTAGAGTAGCAACAGAAGCTGCTAAATTATTAAGAGGAAAACATAAACCAACATTTACACCTAATATTGATACAGGTGATCATGTTATTATTATTAATGCAAAAGATGTTATTTTAACAGGAAATAAATTAAATCAAAAAGTTTATAGACATCATTCAGGATATATCGGAGGTATGAAAGAAATTTCTGCTAAAGATATGCTTGCAAACAACCCAGAAAAAGCTATGACTTTAGCTATAAAAGGAATGTTACCACACAATTCTTTAGGTAGACAAAGTCTTAAAAAATTAAGAG
>CAMNMV010000031.1 GCA_946545015.1 uncultured Clostridium sp. | reverse complement strand
AATTCTTCTTTTTCTTCAATTTTTTCAGATTCTTCGAATTTCACTTCTTCTTTGATTTTTTCTTGGGGTTTTTCTTCTTTAGTAGTCTCTTTATTTTCTTTTTTATTATTTTCACCAATCTCTTTTATTGGCTTTTTAGTTTTTTGTTCTTTTTCTTTGTTTTGTTTCTTTTCTTGTCTTTCTTTTTGTCTTTTTTCTTTCTTTTCTTTTTTCTCTTTCTCACGTTTTTCTTTTAAATCTTGTTGTTTTTTCTCTTTTTTGGCCTTTTCTTTTTCTTGTTTTTCCTTTATTTTTTGAGCTTTTAATTCTTCGTCTTTTTCTTCTACCCCTTTTTCCATTTTCCCCTCCTATATAACTATTTACATAACGCAATTATAGTTGCCATTATTGTACCATAAAAATATATTTTTAGCAAGAAAAAAGGTAGATTTATATAAAATCCACCTTTCTCATACTACAGCTATATTATGCGTTTTTAATATTTTTTATACATTTAATTTTTCTTTAACTTTCAGTATTTATTTTTTCAATTTTTTGTTCTTTAATTTTTCCTTCAAAGTGTTTTTTTACAATAGTAACTACTTTATAACAAATCATTACTCCAACTATAACACCACATGTATCTATTAGTACATCTCTAATTTCTCCGCTTCTCCCATCAATAAACAATTGGTGAATTTCATCTGAGCAAGCATATACAAAACCTATAATCAAAGAAATAATCTTTTGTTTTGCCTGCGTCAATTTATATGTTGATAATAATCCCATAGATAATATTCCAACCGCAATATATATTGTAAAATGTGCTAATTTTCTTATAATTGGTTCTATAGCCTTTATAGTTTTGTATTTTGCTTCATTTGGTTCATTTTTTCTAGTTAAATTTACAATACCTTGAGAAAATTTCATACTTATACCTGTAGATTCTTTTGCATTTTGATTAGAAAATACAAAAATTAAAGAAAATACACCTAATAGCAATAAGATTAATATTGCTCTAATCATATTTAATTTCATTATTTTCTCCTTTGTAATTACATTTTTTCTGGCATTTGCATGCCTAAAAGATTAGCCCCTTCTTTTAATGTTTTACTTACACAATATGTTAAAAATACTCTTGCTGCTTGCACTTGCTCATCATCATCAATAATTTTATTTTCATTATAGAATGTACTAAATGCTTTAGATAAATCTATTAAATATCTTGTAAGTAAACATGGTTCTTCTTTTTCAGTTACTTGAACTAACATATCTTCAAAATTATATAATAATTTTATTATATTTTTAGAATATTCATCATTAAGTTTTTCTACATCAATTTCATCAAATGTAGGAACCTTATCAACTTTTCTTAATACACTCTTAGTTCTTACATATGTATATTGGACATAAGGTCCTGTTTCGCCTTGAAAATTTAACATTTCATTTATATCAAATACTTCATCTTTTACTCTGTTTGTTGCTAAATTATTGAATATAACAGCTCCAACACCAACTCTTTTTGCAACTTCATCTTTATCATCTAAATCTGGATTTTTTTCTTCAATAATCTTTTTAGCTTCTGCTATTGTATCATTTAATAAATCTTTTATTTTTACAAAATTACCTTTCCTTGTAGACATCTTTCCACTTGGTAATCTTACCATACCATATGGTACATGTTCTAATCCATTTGTATATTTTGCATCTAATCCTAATAATTTTGCTACTTCAAATACTTGTTTAAAGTGTAAATTTTGTTCATATGAAGTTACATATAAAGATTTATCATAATCATAAGTTCTTGATCTATAAAGTATTGCTGCCAAATCTCTTATTGCATATATTGTAGAACCATCTGATTTTCTTACGATACATGGAGTATTTATTCCTTGTTCTGTCAAATCTACTATTTGTGCTCCTTCTGATTCGGTAAGTCTTCCAGATTTTTCTAGTAGTTCCATTACTTCATCTATTCTCTCTTTTTTAGCCATTGCTGCTTCTCCATCCCAAGAATCAAAATGGCTTCCTAATAAATCATATATTTTTTGAAACTCTTGTAAACTTAAATCTTTAAATTCATTCCATAATTTCGTACAGTATTCATCACCATTTTCTAGTAATCTAAAGTTATCTCTACATATATTTAAAACTTCTTCATCATCTTCAGCTAAAGCATTTATTCTCTTATATATGTCTGCTAACTTATCTATTGGGTCATCAGTTAAGTCATAATCACTTCCCCATCTTTTATATCCTTCGATAAGTTTTCCAAATTGTGTTCCATAATCTCCTAAATAGTTTATACCAACAACTTTATATCCTAAGTATTTGTATATATTATATAATGCTCCACCTATTACTGTTGTTTTTAAATGTCCTATATGAAATGGTTTAGCAATATTAGGCGCTGAATAATCTATAACTACTGTTTTCCCTTCACCTATAGTTAATTTAACATTCTCATTAGATACTTTTTCTAATATTCCTTTTGCTAATTCATTTTGATTTATATAGAAATTTAAATATCCACCTATAACTTCTACTTTTTCTATTATATTATCATCTAATTCTAATTTTTCTTTTATTTCATTTGCTATCATAGGTGGCGCTTTTCTTAATGTTTTAGCTAAATTAAAACATGGAAAAGCAAAGTCACCATTTTTTGTATCTTTAGGAACTTCTATATATCCATATATTTCTTGTTCATTCATATCTACTACTTTAGCAATTTTATTTGCAATTTCTTGTTTAAAATTTATCATAATAAATCCCCTCAATCTCTTTAAACTTTACATATTATAACATTTGATTAGTATTTTTGCAATAGCATCTACTTATTAAACACATATAAGCACGCATACTAAAGCGTGCTTATATGTTCTATTTTAGTTTATTTATCTGTTTCAATATATTTCCAAGAATCTTTACACATATCTTCTAATGTTTTTTCCGCTTTCCATCCTAATTCTTCTCTTGCTTTTTTAGGATCTGCATAACATGTTGCAATATCTCCTTCTCTTCTTCCTACTATTTTATAATTAACTTTTTTACCTGTTGAATTTTCAAAAGCTTTTACCATATCTAAAACGCTATATCCTGTTCCTGTACCTAAATTATATATAAATAATCCTTTTCCTTCTTTGTCAAGTTTTTCTAAAGCAGATATATGTCCCTTAGCTAAATCAACAACGTGTATATAATCTCTAACCCCTGTTCCATCTGGAGTATCATAATCATTACCAAATATAGACAATTGTTCTAATGTTCCATTGGCTACTCTTACAACATAAGGCATTAAATTATTTGGTATACCTTGTGGCTCTTCTCCTATTAATCCACTTTCATGTGCTCCTACTGGATTAAAATATCTTAATATACAAATATCCCATGTATTGTCTGATTTATATAAATCTTTTAATATTTGTTCAATAAATAACTTTGTTGTTCCATAAGGATTTGTTGTTCCTCCTGTTTTGCAATCTTCTGTAATTGGGATTCTTTCTGGTTCACCATATACTGTTGCTGATGAACTAAAAATAAATTTCTTTACATTATATTTTTTCATAACATCTAATACTACTAAACACCCTGATATATTGTTCATATAATACTCAATAGGTTTTTGAACAGATTCTCCTACTGCTTTATATCCTGCAAAATTCATTACTGCTTCAATATCATTTTCTTCAAAAACTTTTTCTAATTTTTCTCTATCTTGATAATCCATTTCATAAAATTTAAAATCTTTACCTGTTATTTGTTTTATTTTATCTAATACATCTGGTTTACTATTTGAAAAGTTATCTATAATTACAACTTCTTTTCCTTTTTTTAATAATTCAACTACTGTGTGGCTTCCTATATAACCTGCTCCACCTGGTACTAATATTGACATATTTCATCTCTCCAATCTAATAAATATTTCCCCTTAGTATTTTTAAATTATTATATGTGCATTTTATCATTAAATAATTTATTTTGCAATAAATATGTTTTAATAACATTTATTTTTTAAGGAGTAACTTATGTTAAAATCTAAAATATATTTTTTAAAATTAAAAAATAATTTTTTACCTTTATTATTTTTAGTATTTACACTTTGTCTTTTAATATTTTCGAATTCCAATTTACCAGCAGTAAAAAACGCTTTGACTTTATTTGCTAACAATGTTGTTCCTTCACTTCTACCATTTTTTATAGCAACTCAAATGCTTATGCATACAAATATAATTGATATTTTAGGAAAACTATTAAACCATATTATGAAGCCTTTATTCAATGTTAGAGGTGAAGGAGCTTTTGCTTTCATAATGGGAATAATTTCAGGATATCCTGTTGGGGCGAAAATTGCTGTAAATCTTAGAAAAGATAATATCTGTTCAAAAGAAGAATGTGAAAGATTATTAAGTTTTACCAATAATTCAGGTCCGTTATTTATTATAGGCACTGTTGGTATAACTATGTTCTGTAATACTATGATTGGTATTTTATTATTTATTGCACATCTAATATCAAGTATTTGTGTTGGAATAATATTTAGATTTTGGAAATCAAAAAATAACAAAAAATCAAAGAATAATAAAATAGATAATAATTTGGATTATATAAATAACCATGCTAAAAATAATTATAGTAGTTATAAAACTGTAAATATATCAAATCTTGGTGAAGTAATTACTGAAAGTATAACAAGTAGTATTTCTACTATATTGATGATTGGAGGTTTTATTGTTGTCTTCTCAACTATTATTTCAATATTAAATGCTAGTAAAATAACACAAATTATAGTTTATACTTTATCTCCTATTTTTAATTTTTTAAATATAGAACCTTCATTTATTAATGGATTATTTACAGGACTTTTTGAAATAACAAATGGTATAAATCAAATTTCAAATATACATATAAAAAACATTTCACTAAATTTAGTTTTCATTTCTTTTTTACTTGGATTTGGTGGCATATCTGTTATGCTACAAGTACTAAGTATAACATCAAAAACAGATCTATCATTCAAACCTTATATTATTGGTAAATTATTACATGGTATAATTTCTGCTATTTTAACCTATGTATTAATTTACCTTATACCTATGTTCAATTTTAACTTGCAATAATTGCTTTTTTGTGTTAAAATATTTACTGTTCGTAAACAACCGGTAGGTATTTTTCGAAAGGAGTGTCAGTTTTATTATGAAACGCAGCACAACAATCCAGTCAGAGCGGCTAAATATTATGGTGTCCGCATCTGACACAGAGGTAAATGTACTGGCTTACCCAGCTAGCACATCAAAGCTCATCGATTCCATAGGCAAATTTATCGCCTATGTATCAACATTTGATGTTGATGAATATACATGGATCTTGAGTGACAAAGATGAGGTAAAACTTAACACAGACAGAGTAATAACATTTGTTAATGGCCTTGATGCTATTTCAGTCAGCAAGAACACTATTCCAGCTGAAACTCTGATAGATATTGAGGAAACCAAAGCCTCCCTCCAGAGGCGTATAACAGATGACAGTCTGCTTGCAACATTTAGCTTCAAAAAACGTGATTTAGGTACTACAAAGCCTGAAGTCGCAAGAGTTGAATGTGATTTAGTAACCTTCGGTAAGCTCACATATATGTCCTATGTGGCATGTGAAGTTATCGAACTTGTAAGAAAAGCTTTCCCCTATGAAGAATTCTGGGATACTGTCACAGAATAACTTCATCTCAACCTCTAAAAAGGGCGCAGTTAGACATAGTCTAGCTGTGTCTTTTTTTATTTTAATATTTATTAATTTTTCTAGTAATATCATAATTTTATATATTTCTTTTCTGTTTTGTAATATTTGGGGGGATTTCATAATATAACTATAATATGTACAATATTAATTTATAGATTGGATTGGTGATATTATGGAACGAGATTATAATGGTTTTCCATCATATATGGATTTCATGGCAAGTCAAGGATTAGATTATAATGAAGTATACAAAGACCCATTAATGAATCCTATGGTTCAATATGAACAGGCATATGTATATTATAAGTACCTTTGTATGCAGATGGATTATAAACTAAAGTGCAAAGAATATGAAAAAATATGTAATCAAAATAATAATTGTAATAATTATACTAACACCAATAATAATTCAAATATAAACTCAAATTCAAGTTTTAATAGAAATACAGAAAAGAAGCCTATCTAGACTTCTTTTCTGTATTTTATAACTTTGTTCTATATGCACTTATATGTTTTTTGAAAGTGTCCCTATTTACAGGTTTTACATCTTAAAGAATAGCATTGCAATTACTATTAATCCAAGTACTACTCTATATATAGCAAATACTTTAAAGCTTCCTTTTTGTAAATATTTAAGTAAGAATTTGATTACTAACATTCCTACTATAAAGCTTGCAAGTACTCCTACTAGGAATGGAACTCCAAATACAAAATCTTTCATCTTAACAAGTGCTGCAGCTGCTACAACTGGTGTTGATAATAAGAATGAAAATTTTGCTATTGCTTCTCTTTTTATTCCCATTTTTCTTCCTACTGTCATTGTTATTCCTGATCTTGATACTCCAGGAAATGCTGCTGCTAATGCTTGTGACATTGAAATAAGTAATGCTTGTTTAAATGTTATCTGTTTCATATCGTATTTTGATTTAGATTTTTTATCTACTACATAAAGAATTATACCCATTACTATTAATGCGACTGCTATCAATAACATCTCCTCTGTTTGAACTTGTAATCTAAATCCATCAGCTAATGTAACAATCATTTTATCTGATAATTTATCTAAAATCAAACAAAGTATTCCTGTTGGTATTGTTGCAAGAACAATATACCAAAACAGTCTTCCTTCTGTTGTTTTTTTCTTGTATTTTACCTGTTCATATCCACCTTTAAATAATTTAACCCAATCTTTATAGAAAAATACTATTATTGCAAGTAATGTTCCTATATGTAAAGCTACATCAAACGATGCTTGTATATCTTCCCATCCAAACATCCATGGAAATAAATTTAAATGTGCAGAACTTGATACTGGTAAAAGTTCTGTTAATCCTTGAACTATTCCTAAAATTAGTGAGTGTATAACATCCATTTTTCCTATGTTCTCCTTCCATTAAATTGTATTTAATTTTATATTAAATGCTACATTAAGTAGTATATTTTAAGATATTATATATCGTTTCTTTTATAAATTCAGCAGATGTTAATGGAGATACTTTGCCAGGTATTGCTAAAGATAATTTGTAATTCAAATTATACTTTTCACATGCTTTTCCATCTATTCCACCAGGTTTTGACGCTAAATCTAAAAGGAAACAATTCTCCTTAACATATTTTAAATTATTTTCATCAAGTATTATTTGTGGTACTGTATTTATTATTATATCAAACTTTTTTAATTTTTCTTTTTCAATACTATCTTCTTTTATTATGCTTATATTATTAATATTAATAGATTCAAAGCCTAATGTATTTATCCATGCAAAATCTTTATCTTTTCTAGCTGTACATGTGATATAAGCATCTAATCCTTTAAGCTTTACTGCTAATGTTTTTGCAACTCTTCCAAATCCTAATATTAATATTTTACTTTTGTGTAAATTACATTTTGTGTTTAAAATAATATCGCTAATTGCCCCTTCTGCTGTTGCAATTGTATTTAATATTGTCAAATCCTCTTGCTTCATCAAATCATATATTTTTGTATTTTTATTCTCTGATAATTCGTAAAACATATCTGGAATCTGACCTGCAAAAAATATTTTATTACTTAAACTTTTTGCTAAATAATTAAGATTTATAAAACTTGAATCTAGATTATATGGTGCATATACATTTATACCATTTTTAGATAATGGTACTGAACTTATAACAATATTAGAATTGCTAATGGCTTCTTCTAAATTATTACAAGAATTCACTTTTTCTTTATTGTATTCTTGTTTAAATTCTTGTTTCTGTTGTTCTATTCCAAATGAATATACTTCATTTTCATCTTTTGCAAGAAGATTTGCAAGATATACTAATCTTAAATCTCCTCCAATAATTGCATAAGTATTTTTCAATAAAATCCCTCTTTTCTATATAAAGTTGTATTTTTATTACATATTACATTATATAGAAAATATGCGGTTTTATGAGTATAACAGTATAACAAACTATACTTACTAGCATTATGAAAATCTGCCATTGATTAATACTTGGCAGATTTTCTAATTAGCGTTTTTAATCATTTTTTTGTTTTTCTTCATCATTTATAAATCTAAATTCATCAGCAAATTCATCATATTTTAACTTTGAATAGTCTATTTCTTCTTCGCTTTCCGCATTTAATCCTTCATTTTCTAGTTCTTCAAGTTCTTTTTTCTTTTCTTCTTCATCTTCTTGTTTTCGTGAATTTCCACCTTTTGATGATTTATTCATCATCAATATATCATTATATCCTAATTGTCTTGATAGCTCAAACATTGCTTCTAAATGTTCTTTTGCTTTTATTTCTTTTTCTGTTAATTTTCTTGCTTGTTCTGTTTTATTCCCTTCATTTTCTTTTTCATCTTCATCTTCTATTAAATTAAATGGGATTGATATTCTTGCTAATATTGGAATAAATATTGCTTCCTTCTTAATTTTTTCAGAAATTCTTTTAGGACTTAAATTAATTGCTGTATTTGCATATAATATAGCTTTTTCTTTATCTCCTCTAATTAAAGAAATTTTTGATAGTTCATAATAACTATCAGGAGCTAACTCGTCATCATCAATTGTTTCCATAAATAATCTTTCTGCTTCATTTAATTCCTTATATATAAGAGCTATTTCTGCTAATGAATATTTACAATTATATATTAAATCATTTATTTGAGCTGCCTTTTCATAGAATTCTTTAGCACTTTGGAAATCATTTATCATTGTATATGCAATACCTAAGCTATAATTCAAATCAAAATCTAATGGATTTATTTTTACTGCTTCCATATATACATTTATTGCTTCTTTATACATATCTTGTTCAATTAATAAATCGCCTAATAAGATACTGGCTTCTTTGTAATCTGGTTTTTTGCTTAATAAACTATTTAACATTTGGCTAGCTTCATCTTTTTTATCTAAATCAGTTAATAGCTTAGCAACTTTATAATAAGAATCATAATCTTGTTTATTTATATCTATAGCTTGTACATATTCATCTATTGCTTTTCTCATACCACCTTCAGCTTCGTAAATTTCAGCTAAAAGTTTATGTCCTTTATATGACTCATCATTTTTTTCTAATAAATCGATTAATATTTGTTTTGCTTTTTTACTATTTCCAATATTGAAATAAAATTTTGCTTTTGCTAAATTTATTTTCTCTATTATATTAACTTTACCTTTTTCTAATACTAACAATAATACTGGTATTATTATTGAAACTATATACATTAATGCTTTTAATACCGTATTTAATTGTACCGAAAATAGTACTTCCATAAAACTCATTGCTATTCCTATTGCTTCTAGTGATAGAAATATAACATATGTAGTATCATTATTTTTTACCATCTTTAAAAAGACTAATACAAATAATGCAAATGATATTACTATAAAAATTAATTGTTCTACTAACATTTTGACACTCCTTTTTTCACAGTACTATTTTATTGCAAAATTTGTATTTTGTCTATAGTTTTCGACTAATTTTTAATACTCATATATATCGTCATAACCTCTTGGAAATGGCGGTCTTACTGGGCCATTTGGAAAAAATGGTGGTCTTGGTCTTGGTGGAATTGGAAAAGGTGGTCTATTATTGGGTTTATTCGGTCTGCCTAATATTTCTCTAAGTAATAGTATTCTAATGATATCTTTCAATCCTTTATTATTACAATTATTGCAATATCTTGTTTCAATTTTGTCTTTTCCTGTTTCATTTCTAGTATTACTTTTATCAGGTTTGATTTCATTTCTATTTACCTCATTATTTAAATTAATATTTAAATAAATTTCATCATTTCCTTCTATATTGGAATATAGTTCTTCTTCTATCTGTACAATCTTCTCTTTAGTTATTTTTCCTTCTAGTCCTCTACATGTCTTTTTTACCATTGGATATACTATTTTATAAATTTCTGGATACCAATCTTCTAATTCAGCACCTCTATTCTCCTCTTGTCTAAATGAATTATCATAATTCTCACCATATAAATTGTTATAATTTGTATAATAATCCTGGGTACTATACTGATTATTATAATTAGGATATCCTAAAATATTTCTTATGTATTCGTCATAAGATTCATTATACATAAAAAAACCTCCTTGCATTTTTTGTATATTATGCAAAAAGGTCTATATTAGTTCTAAATTTCATTAACTAATTTTTTGAATTTATTTCCTCTGTCTGCAAAGTTTTTAAACATATCAAAACTTGCACTAGCTGGTGAAAATAGCACAACATCTCCAGATTTTGATTGTTTTTTAGCTATATCAATTGTTTCTTCTAATGTATTACACAAATATATTGGTAATTCTTTTCCTTGTAATTCTAATTCTTGTTTTACAGCATCAAATATTTTCCCAGATGTTTGACCAAGTAATATTAATGTTTTTACTTTTTCCACAATTGGCTTTGCAATTGGAGTATAATCTAAATTTTTATCATATCCTCCTGCTATTAATACAATATCTTCATCATAAGAATATAATCCAGCTATAGTTCTTGTTGGTGATGAGCTTACTGAATCATTATACCATTTAACTCCATCTATTTCTCTAACTAATTCTAATCTATGTTCAACACTTGTGAATTCTTTTACTGCTTCTATAGCTGTATCTATATCAACTAAATCTTCCGTTGCAGCAAGTGCAGTTGCTATGTTTTCAAAATTGTGAGTTCCTCTTAATTTAACCTCATCTGTATTTAATATGTGTTTTCTTACTTTATCTTCACATTTTTTTATTACTTTTTCATCTACTATATATCCATCATCAAGTTTTTCTTTGCTACTAAAAAATTCCACTTTTCCAACTGCTTCTTTAGCACATTCTCTTGTGATTTCATTATCATAATTTAATATTACAATTCCATTTTCATCTTGATATTTGAATATATTTTTCTTTGCATCTATATATTCTTCATAATCTTTATGAACATTCAAGTGATTTGGTGTTATATTTGTGATAACTGCTATACTTGGACTTGTTTTCATTCCCATTAATTGAAAACTACTTAATTCAAGAACTACAATGTCGTCTTCTTTCATTTCTGGTAATTTTGTAAATAATGGTGTTCCTATATTTCCTCCAAGCCATGCATTGTATCCAGCTTTTTGTAATATTGAATATATCAAACTTGTTGTTGTAGTTTTTCCATCACTTCCTGTAACTCCAATAACTTTTGCAGGACACATTTCGATTAACATTTCTATTTCTGTTGTTACAATTGCCCCTCTATTTGCTTCTTCTGCTAATTCAGGAACAGTTGGTAAACAACTTGGTGAGCGAAATATTAAATCAAATCCTTTTAAATTACTTAAATAATCGTCACCTAATGAAAATTCAAATGCATATTCTGTAATTTTATCCATTACATCTTTGCTTATATCATCGATATTTCTTTGATCAAATACTGTAACTTTTGCTTTTTGTTCATGCAAATAATCTAATAACGGTAAATTACTTACTCCTAATCCGATTACAGCTACTTTTCTAAATCTTATATAATTGTTAAATTCTTCTAATTTTTGATTTGACATTATTAAATCTCCTTCTGATTTATATTATGCATTTTTGCTTATTTTGTTATTTTTTATTCATTTTTGTATTATATATCATTTTTTTATAAATTACAATTACTTAAGTATATTTTTAAGTTTTTTGTTAAAAATATTAATATATCTGTTTTATGGAGGTGTTTTTTATGTCAGAAAAAAATAATAATAAAAATAACCAAAACAATAGAAACAACAATAACAACAATAATAACAACGAAAGACAAAACAACAATAATAATAACTGCAAATAGTTATCGAAAAAATATTATAACGTATTTAAAGGAGGACAGATATCCTCCTTTTTATTTTACATTATCTTTATTTAAAAATCTATCAAATAATTGTATTCTGCATTTGTTTTCAAATTCATCATCTAATGGATCTAATGTTATTTTTTCGTTATATTTTCTTTCTAAACAATATTTTATGATGTAATCTGTTAGCTCTGGATTTTTGGAAAGCAATGGTCCATGTAAATAAGTAGCTACCACATTTTTTTCAAAATAGCCTTCAAATTCATCTCCAAATTTATTACCATTTCCATATAGCACTTTTCCAAATGGCGTTTTTATATCAAAAGTTTGTCCACCATGATTTTCAAACCCTATCACCCTAGTTTTATTATTTCCAAGTTTTGCTTCTATTATTATATTTCCTATACATCTTTTACTTCTGTCAGGATTTGCTTCAGTATAATAATCAAATATTTCTAATCCAGGAATTATATTTCCTTCTACTCCTTTATAATATTTACCAAATAGCTGATACGCACCACAAATTAATAATAGGAATGTTCCTTGTTCTTTTGCTATTTTTATATCATCTTTGTGTTTTAATAAATCTTCTGATAATATTTGTTGTTCATTATCAGCTCCTCCTCCTGCAAATATTATGTCATAATTTACAAAATTTGGTTTAGGATCATTTATAGAATAGTTATCTACTATTACATTAATTCCTCGTTTTTCAAGTCTATATTTTAATATTTTGATATTACCTATATCTCCATATAAATCTAACATATCTGGATATAAATATAATATTTTAAGTTCTCTCATTACTATTCTCCTTTAAACTGCTATCATTTTAGATATATTTACTATTTATAATTCATAATAGTATGTCGTGTATCTTGTACAGCTGTATAATTTGAAATTGCATATTTCTTACAAGAAGTCTTATATAATGCTTTTACAGCTTCTTTTAAGTCTAAATATGCTTCTATTTTTTCTTTTGGTACTCCATTATTTTTAATGCATATTGCCATATCAAATGCTCTTGTACCACTTGTAATTATTCTATTTACATTATTCAAATTTGAAAAATCTATATCATAAATCCAAGATACATCTGTACCATCTGCTGATTTATCATTTAATACAAATAATACATCCTTTTCGTCATTATCTTCGTTTACAAGTCTAAGACTAACATTAACTCCTGTTGGATTTTTTGCTAGATTTATAGTCGTTTCACACTCATTTATTACTAATTTTTCTTGTCTTCCATTATTTAATTCAAATTCTTGTAAAGTTTGTTTTATTAGTTCAACTTCTACATTATATATACTTGCAACTGATATTGCAGCTGCAAAATTGTAAATACTATAAATACTATTATAATTTATTTTAAATGTATCTTCACCTATTTTAAATGTTTTATTTTCTAAATTAACATCTGTAATTAATTTATAAATTTCATTATTTCCATAATCACATTTTGGGCATCTAAATTTACCAATATGAGCATATTGATAATAATCATATTCTAATTTTGTACTACAGAATGGACAAAATTTTCCTTCTCCTGCTTCTTTCATTTTGTTTGTTGCAAATTTATATCTATCAACACTGAAATAATATATGTTTTTATTATCAGGATTTGCTTTACCTAATCTTGCGACATTTGGATCATCATTGTTTAATACTAGTTTTCCATTATATGTTTCCAAGAATTTGTTAATCTTTAATATTAATGATTCAATTTCACCAACTCTATCTAATTGATCTCTAAAGAAATCTAATAAAACAACTGTATCTAATTTTATCTTTGATCCAACAATTGGTAAATAGCTTTCGTCTATTTCTAATGTAATAAAATCAGCTTTTACTTTTCCTGTTAAAGAACTATTTTTAGCAAGTAAAGTAATTATTCCTGTTTCCATATTATTGCCACTCAAATTCCCAATTACTTTTCCATATTTTTTTTGCATTAATTCATTTATTGTGTTATTCGTAGTAGTTTTTCCATTTGTACCTACAACTGCAATAACCGGACAATTAACTTTAAAAAATTTCAATATGTTTTTATTTAGTTTATAAGCATATCTACCTGGAGTATTACCTCCTTGTTTTCCTATAAGTTTACATGCAAATAATATTATTTTTGTTATTAAAATTGTTAAAAAACCTTTCATTTTCTACCTCTATATTAAGTATTATTTTTCCTTAACAGTATATATTTTATACCCTTTTTTGTCAATATTTTGAACTCCCTATTTATATTAATCATCAAATTTTAAAAAAACTTGTTAATTTATATAAAAAATAGTATAATTCATGTCAAGTCTTCGCCATCAGGCGTTGCAAAATTAATTGGAGGGACTATTATGAGTAGTACGATTGTTGAATACTGGGAAATATCAGACCCTAAAAACCCAAAGCAAATCAATCCAGTCGAAATCACTGCTGAACTTGAACGGAGAATCAGGAACTTTGAAGTAACTAATAATGTCAAACTTTTTCAGGTTAATTTCATTGGTGAAGGATTTCTTCCAATTAAAGGACAATACGGAGATGTTAAGTTTTCTATCCCTTATGATAAGGTCTGGAAATTTATGTTGTTTTTCCGTTAATCACGCAAAGTCAATCCAAAAAAGAAAAAGGTAGAGAATTTTATTTTTCTACCTTTTTACTTATTTTTATTTATTATCTTTCATCATCACTATGATCACAATTTTCATTCAAATTTTGGAAAAACTCATTTCTTCTTAAATTATCTATAACCCCCATTGGTCTTACCTCTCTTAGTGTTGGAACATGAGATTCTCCTGATTGCAATGAATCCAAATAGCTAGATCCATAGTATGGCTTTCTTAACAAATTTCCTTTTTGATCAAATCTTGCTGCATCAGTTAATAAATAGAATTTTTTAATTTCTCTAGTTCTTTCCACCCATTCTTTATCCATACAATTCATTAAATCAACTGCAAATTGTGTATCACCGTTCTTTAATTTTTGGATAACATATTCTTTAGTTCCATCTTCCAAAAACTCTTCTGCATATTCTTCTATAAAATCTATTAATTTTTTCATTTTTTCATTTTTATCAATTTGTGTACTCATTATGATTAGCCTCCTAAAATTATCTATTTTCACTTTCCTTATATATTATATTTTTCTCTTGTTTGATACTCAGTATGTAATAATTTATGAGCAACGTGACTTCCTGTTTTTTCTAAAAATTCTTCATAAATTTTCTTTACAACTGGATTTTCATGTGATTTTCTTATTGTACTTTTTTCATCAATTGAATACAAGCAATCTGCTCTTAATTTTCTCACATCATATTCCATACGTTCTTTAGCTGTTTTTATAGGTTGGCCTCCACCCATTATACATCCTCCTGGACATGCCATGATTTCAACAAATTGATAATCTGCTTTTCCTTCTTTTATTTCATCCATAATTTTTTGTGCATTTTTAAGTCCGCTTGCTGCTACTACTTTTATTTCTTTTCCCGCAATATTTACTGTTGCTTTTTTTATTCCTTCACCACCACGAACATCTTGGAAATTGATTTCTTTTAAGTCTTCTCCTGTTAGAATATCTTGAGCAGTTCTAAGTGCTGCTTCCATTACTCCACCAGTTGTACCAAATATTGCTGCAGCACCTGTTGCTTCTCCCATTGGATTATCAAATCCTGCATCTTCTAATGTAGTAAAATCTATATTTGCTTGTTTTATCATTTTAGCTAATTCTCTTGTTGTAATAACTGCATCTACATCATACATTCCATCATTTTGCATTTCTGTTCTTTGTCTTTCAAATTTCTTTGCAATACATGGCATAACTGAAACAACATAAATGTTTTTAGGATCTAATCCCTCTTTTTTAGCATAATATGTTTTTAAAAGTGCTCCAAACATTTCATGTGGTGACTTACAACTAGAAATATTCCCTAATTGTTCTGGATAATTCATTTCTACATATCTAATCCATCCTGGACTACATGATGTAATCATAGGAAGTGTTCCACCATTTTGTATTCTTTCAATCAATTCATTTGCTTCTTCCATAATTGTAAAATCAGCACCTGTATTTGTATCAAATGTTTTATCAAATCCTAATCTTTTTAGAGCTGTTACCATTTTTCCTGTTACATTTGTACCTATTGGCATACCAAATTCTTCTCCCAGTGCTGCTCTAACTGCTGGAGCTGTTTGCGCTATTACATATGAATTAGGGTCTCTTAATTTTTTCCATACATCATTTATACTTTCTTTTTCATGAAGTGCTCCTGTAGGACAGTTTTGAATACATTGACCACAAAATGTACAGTTTACATCATTTAAACTTTTATTACATACTGTTGAAACACATGATTCGAATCCTCTATTTATTGTATCTATCGCTCCAACTCCTTGTACTTTTTTACAAGTAGCAACACATCTTCTACATAAAACACATTTATTAAAATCTCTTACTATAGACGGTGATTCATCATCTATTTCATGTTCAATTCTTTCACCTTCAAATTTAATATCTGTCATATTAAATTGTTTAGCAAGTGCTTGTAATTCGCAATTACCTGATCTTGTACAAGTTAAACAATCAACTTTATGATTTGATATAATTAAATCTAATACTACTTTTCTTGCATCTACAACACTTTGAGTATTTGTGTGTACTACCATTCCTTCTTCTACTTTTTGAATACATGATGTTGCAAATCCACGTCTTCCTTCTACTTCAACAAGACAAATTCTACAATCTCCAACTTCATTTATTTTCTTCAAAAAGCATAATGTCGGTATATCAATTCCAGCTTTTCTTGCTGCTTCTAAAATTGTTGTACCTGCTGGCACACTTATATTACGTCCATCAATAGTTAAATTAATTAATTTTTCTTCCATTACATCTACCTCTCTTTTTAATCATCTTTTACTGTTTATTACCCTATGGCTTTGAATGGACAACTTGCTAAACAAGTACCACATTTAATACATTTTTCTTGGTCAATAACTCTTTTATCTCTTGCTTCTCCTTGAATTGCTCCAACTGGACAAACTTTTTGACATAAACCACAACTTTTACATTTTTCTGGATCTATTATTATCTTTGAAATTGCTTTACACTCGTGTGTTCTACAATTTTTATCTACTGCATGTTCTTCAAATTCGTCTCTAAAATATTTTAATGTACTTATTACAGGATTTGGTGCTGTTTGACCAAGACCACATACACTAGATTTTATAATGTTTTGTGCTAATAATTCTAGTTTTGCAATATCTTCTAATTCTCCTTTTCCATTGCAAAGTTTTTCTAATATTTCAAGCATTCTTTTTGTTCCAATTCTACAAGGAGTACATTTTCCACAACTTTCGCTTACTGTAAATTCTAAATAGAATTTAGATAAATTAACCATACATTTTGTATCATCCATTATAATCATTCCACCAGAACCCATCATAGATCCTATTTCTTTTAATGATTCATAATCAATAGGTGTGTCTAAATATTGTTTTGGTATACAACCTCCTGAAGGGCCTCCTGTTTGTGCAGCTTTAAATTCTCTACCATTTGGAATCCCTCCACCTATGTCATAAACTATTTCTCTTAAAGTTGTTCCCATTGGCACTTCAACTAATCCAATGTTATTTACATTTCCACCTAGTGCAAATACTTTTGTTCCTTTTGAATTTTCTGTTCCAATTGATGAATACCAGTCAGCTCCATTTAATATTATTCTTGTAATATTTGCATATGTCTCAACATTGTTTATTAATGTTGGTTTTCCCCATAAACCTGCTACTGCTGGATATGGTGGTTTAACTCTTGGCTGTCCACGTTTTCCTTCAATTGATTCTAGAAGTGCAGTTTCTTCTCCACATACAAAAGCTCCAGCACCTAAACGAATTTCTATATCAAAATCGAA
>CAMNMV010000030.1 GCA_946545015.1 uncultured Clostridium sp. | reverse complement strand
TTTCTCTTAATACAAAAATTATTGTCTTATATAAAATTACTATGAACAAAAAATATTTTTATTCACATTTAAAAACAACAAAAAAAAGAGCCACATTTAGCTCTTTCGTTTGATTTATATTTTCATATTAAGATAATACTACCTTTAAATTAAATAGTCAATGAATGATTTTTGAAACAATTTTGAAATTTTGTATCTACATTAATTATATTATTATTAACTGATATAAATTTTTGAAGACACACCCTAATGGAAGGTGTGTCTTCAATTTGTTACTTCTTGTAAACGATTGCACCGCTTAATGCAGTTTTAGCTTCAGCTATTGCTGTATCCACTTTTGTGGACGCTTCGACCAATGCATTAGCATAGCCGATTTCAGATGCTCTTTTTTCAAAAGCTTCACGACGCTGTATTTCTTCTTCTCTCTGCTTTTTCATTTCAAGCTCATGTGCGTCAGCCTGAATTCTTGCAAAATTAGGCATTTGAGATTTGAGTTCCGCAGAAGCTTTTGCAATGTTTTTCTGATAGTCTGGCTGTAAATAGAATGGTAACATATTTTTTTCCTTTCTACCTTTAATAAAAGGATTTGACTAAGTTGCGGACGGCGGATGATGTAGAAAGATTTCCAAATGAGAGAAAACTCTACTACAAGTATATTATAGTACATTTTATGTAAATTTGCAATATTGCTATATCTATTCAATCACAAGTTTCACATATTCTCCATCTACTTTATTATAAACATGCTTTCCAATAATAGTTAGTAGATTTTCAATTTCTTTAATATCTTCACTTGCGAACTCTACATAAGAATTAACAGGGTCTTCTTCGTTTTCTTTTTCAAAACTGTCTCCACAATAACATCCAAATTTGTCTAATATATCCTCCAATGGATATTGAGATACATATTTATCTGATGGTTGATTTTCATTAAGCTCTGGTTCTGATTCAAATACTATTGATGTTACATATACAGTTTCTTCTGTATCTTCATACATGTTTTTAAATATAATATTTTCTTCATCTTCTATATCCTTATAATACTTTTTCCCATTGTAATACGCTATCAAATAATCTTCTTCAATCTCACGGTCTGATTCTTTCCAATTTGTTATTTTTTCCAATTCTTTTAGTAATTCTTCATCAGTAACCTGTTCTAGAGAAAGTCCATTGTCATCTTCCTCCACTTCTATAACTGTTTTATATATGTTGTCTTTTACTTTTATATAATTTTCTCCTTTATATATATCTGGAGTATATACTCTTATATTTTTCATTATTTTATTCCTCCTTAAAATTTTTAAATCTATCTATTACCTGAAGCATATTCTCCCATATTTATATCTATTACAGTTCTAACAGGCTGAATAAGAGAATCTTCATATTGAACTGTCCATTGTACTTCTTGACTCATTTGTCCATTTAATAAACCATCAATAGTATCGCCATTTTCTATTGGATTATCCTCATCAAATATATATGAAAGAACATTATAAGCATGATTAACCACTTCATTTGGATTAACATCATGAAAATGGTATTGTAAGTCTGGTAAAAACAATGTGCTCATTCCAATAGTATCTACTATTTTATCATTTGTTCCTTCAATGTTAAAAAATCTGACATTTACTGCATAATGAATAAATTTAGATTCTTCAGGAATATTGCATTTTATAATATCCTCTCTAGTAAACATTTTCTTTGAATTTTCAAATACAACAGCTCTACATTCAGGAAATATTTCCACCAATGCTTCTATGTAATGTACAAGCATATCAGCTCTTTCCTTAGCACTTAAACTAGCAGCCATCATATCAGTAGCTACAACTTGATATTTACATGAATTTAAAATTGCCTTACCATTTGGACAATTCCATAATTGGCTTTCATCAATTGCATCCATAACAGGCTTATTAATTTCAAAACAATTTGTAATTAACAATTGAAGTGGTATTTGCTTTTCACCACTTTCATCACTAACTAAATATTTCTTTGGAGCAAATCCTGCTCCAGTTTCATCATAATTAAAACACGCTGTTTCACCCAAATGTTTTTCCATAATTTCGTGCATATTAGCCTTTTTAGGCATATCACACATTTTATCCATCAACAGGTGGATAATAAAAACCATACCAGGATGGTTGTCTAATTTGCTTTTGTCTTGTATAAATATCTCAGCCATTATTATATACCTCCATATAATTTTCTATTTTATTACCTGGTATTCTATTTAACATTTTTTCATTTCTTAATCACCATATTTTTTTAACCAATCTTCAAGTTTATTTATTATCTCATCAATTTCTTCTTTTTCAAGTATTATTTCAGTTATTGTTGCACCATCAAGAATGTAATTTGACTCTTCATAGTTATAATCTACATTAGCAGCAAGTATTCTCATTTTTTCATCTTTTTTTACAGCAAAATAAAGACCTCCATGATCATTCAGATACTCTACAGATAGTTCATATCTAAAATCATTATCTTTGTTTTCTTCGTCACTCTTTTCATCATCAAACTCTGGATAAACAAGTTCATATAAAGTAGCAAATGCTTCTTTTTTATTCATATCAAATATTTCTTCATTAACTGGAATATTTTCTAATGAATCTTTAATATCATAAACACTTCTGGGTATTATTGTATTTATAATATCATTAGGAAATTTAGGAAATAGTTTTCCATCTATACAAAGTGCAAAAGCACCGTTATTATCCGTTAATGAAGCATTCCAAGCATCTATTCTTTGGAATAAAATAGCAAATTTATATGGATCTCCAATTATCATTATTACCCTCCTTTATTTCTCATCATAATAATGAGGAGCATAGACAATCACACTTAAAACATCGTTTTCCTCATCTTCAGGATAAAAGAATTTTACTCCTAATTTTTTACTATAGTAGCATTCTGATGCATCTTCGTCTTCATCTTTAATTAGATCATCAGTGAAGCTATTTAATCCTTCTAGCATCGTTTCTCTGTTAGCAGTCAACTGAATCGACGAATCACCATAGTTCCATATGATTTTTTCTTTAGTATATTGAGGAAAAAACTCAACAGCTTCTAAAACACCTTTATTACTGAACATTGTGTAAAAAAAGACATAATCATCTAAAATACTATCTTGAATAGGAAATCCATATTTGATAGATGAAATAGGATTTCCTAATAATTGTTGTACTTCATCACGTGTCATTCCGAAAAACAATTCACCAATACCTTTATTGGGAAATAACTCATACTTTTTACTCATTTTAATTCTTTACCTTTCTATTATTTTAATATAAACATTTTTTAAAATAGACTTAATTAGCTTGATTCATCAATATTTTTTAGTTCTCCATTAACTTATTATCCATTATATATTTCCAATTATTTCTATTAATCATCCAAGTTTTAACACCTTCCATTCTTAAACAAGTATGATCTCCTATTTCTAATCTATGATTTAACTCTTCTCCAATTTTTACATATATTTCTCTTTCCTCAACTGGAATATCCAAATATATTTTCTTTATTTTTTCTTTCACCTTACTAATTCCTAGATTGTCTACCAGAAAATCAATACGAACATTATAATCCTCAAACAATTCGTTATATAAATATTCTGCCGCAGACATAAAATCAGTTTCAAATTTATTGCATAAATCAACAACCCTGTCTAATTCTTTCTTTAATTCATCATACGTAGTCTTCCAACTGTTTTCAGTTGATATGTCATACCAACCTGATTTTGGACGAATATTTTTTTCTGCTATTACATTATCAACGCGATTTTTTCCATATTTTTTATACATTAATACAAATGATGCCTCTATATCAATTATTTCATAAGATTTATTCCATTTACTCGAAAAAAAATCAATCTCAAATACTAAATTATTTACAACCTTTTTTAAACACTTTTGACTCTTTAAATATTTAAAAGATGTTTCTTCGGCTAATGCTGTATATAATTTGTCTTGTGCTTCTTCAACTGTAAATTTCTTTTCCATAATATTACCGCCCTTCAAAAATTATATTATTTTGATGTTTACTATAATTTATCTAAACGCTATTTATGTATAATATATCACAATAATAAACTTTTTGTAAAGCACTCTATCGTTTGCCAAACCAATCAAAACCGGAGCTCCTGCCGTTTCTAATTATTTCTTTTATTTCTCGTTTTGACAAATCTCCAAATGTCTTTGTAGCTCGTTTAAATCGATAAAATTTTGACATACTTTCTTTTGATATAAAAAACTAGTGAATTTCTAGTGTATAAAAAAAACAATTACATGAGGTTCAACCTCCTGCTGACTAGATACTAATGGCAGGATAGTAATGCAGAGTGCATCACACATAAACGTAGAAAGACAAGCTTTCTAGTTCTCTGACGATAGTTAACATATTCTGCAAAAATGCAGTACTCTCCATTATGGAGAATAGCACTTTTTCTATACAAAATGCAGAACTTTTGCAGTGCTCTACACTATGTAGAGTAATCAACTAACTTATTTTATCAATACATAATTTTTTGTAATTCACTTTTATTTATATTTGAATGCAAAAAGTCAGCTGTTTTAAGCTGACTTTAATTTGCATTATTATTTTCAATTAATAATCTTTCGATTCTATCAGTATCAGGAAATATCAAATTAATTCCTTTTGATTTTAATTTAAATATTAGATTAACCTTTTCCATAATTTCTCTTCTTGTTTGAGAAGCAACTTGTAATGCTTTTCCATTAACTGTATCTATATGATCTATGTACTTTTCTGTTATAGGGAACATATTTTGCATTAAAAATGCATGGTCTTTACCCCTATAATTTCCAATAACTATTGTATCACATTTTCCGTATCTATTCATTTTATTATCAATTATTTTTTGATATTTTTCTACTTTACTACTCATAGGAATAAACCATAGTATATCACTATTTTCTTTTTTTACACAAAAGTAATTTGGTCTAGTTGAATTACCTTCGTGATTTTTCATTAATTTATCATCATTAACAAAATCAAAATATTCACTTTTTATATGATATACATAACCTTCTTTAATTTGCATAAATTACTCCTATAAAAAAATTTAAGTCCTTTGCTCCTTATTAGAACAAAGGACAACTATTTACAAAATGATTTGATTTATTACTCGCACCAATCACAAGCGAGAACATTTAGCGAAATGGTATGATTTATTACTCGCACCAACCACAAGCGAGAAACATTTACTTCTAAATTTATTATACAATCTTAAATGCTGTATTGTCAAGTTTTTCGCATAATAAACTTAATATTATTATATGTTTTTTTATATGTAAAATTCCAATGAATCCAAATTATTTTCCCAAGCTATTTCTAATTACATTCTAATTTAGACAATACCATATTGTCATTCAAAACCTTACTATTCCTCACTACCATCTAATTCACCCGCAACCTTCTGGAATATTGTGTAATGTAACTGCTAAATACATCATAGTGTTTTTCTTTACCTTATTTTTTATTTTTTCTGGTCTTTTTTCTTTTATTTTTCTAGTAAAATAATCAATCCACATTAAAAATAAAACGCCTATAATGAATCCTGTGCTTGCTGGTATCCATGCTATAATATTTTGATTTTCTGCCATTTCAATTGAAGGAATTAATAAAGACCATACAGATGCTGCTATCATAACACCAGAAGCAAAACCTAAAAGAAATTTTTCTAATTTTTTATTTATTTCATTCTTCATTAGGAAAACCATAGCAGAACCTATGGTTGTTCCTAATAATGGAATTAGTATTCCGAATAGTTAAATCCATTTATTGTATCCTTAATTCATTCCATTTGTATAAAATTTCTTTTGAGCAAGCTTATCTTGAACTCCTCTTAAAGCTTCACCAAATCTTTGAAAATGGACTACTTCTCTTTCTCTTAAATAGCGAAGCGGATCTATTACATCTGGATTATCTCTACATAAATCTATTAATTTTTCGTAAGTTGCTCTAGCTTTTTGTTCTGCTGCTAAGTCTTCTTGTAAATTTGCAATTGCATCACCTTTGGCAGCTATATATGCTGCTGTAAATGGTACACCTGCAGCAGATACTGGATAAACATCAACTCCATGATCTGTATAATATGGTGCTAATCCTGCTTTTTCTATTTCTTCTATAGTTGCATTTTTTGTTAATTGGTGTACAATTGTTCCTACCATTTCTAAATGTGCTAATTCTTCTGTTCCAATATCATTTAATATTGCTTTAGAATTTTGATCAGGCATACCAAATCTTTGTGATAAATATCTTAAAGAAGCGGCAAGTTCTCCATCTGGTCCTCCATATTGAGATATTATAACTTTTGCTAAACGTGGATCTGTACATTTAATATTTATTGGATATTGTAGAGCCTTTTTATAAGTCCACATTAAAAATTCCCCCTTTCCCATGGCCATGGTTCTTCAATCCATCTCCATTTATTACATGGATATTCTATTGTAAGTGGTCCATAGACTTTTTGATATTTATCTTTTAAATCTTTACATATTTTGCAATATCTATTATGAAGACAAAGTGCTTTTTCATCTTCATTATGAGTATCTAAATAAAGTGCTAATTCATTTATTGCAAAATCATATGCCATTATTTGGTGTAACATCTCTTCTCTTATATTGCATTTCATATCCATATTTATATCCATTTCATTATTATCACTATTATTATTCATATATGGCATAACATTCATATTATTATTGTTATTACAATTACAATTTCTAGTAATTTCTTCCATTATTTGTTACACCCCTCTTTCACTTTATTAGTTTTTGCTAAATAATTTAAAGTTTCCATTGATTGACCTGGATAATATGGGCTTACCAATTCAGGGAATATTGTACCCATCTTAAGCCCTACCATTGGTTTAAATGTTTTATCCATTATTTGATATGGTACATAGCTTTGAGCAAGCATTGGATCATCTGGAAAAACATTATATTCTTCTTCAAATCCGCAATTACAATTGTCATTATACATATTCATATCCATTGTATTAACATTTTGGCATTGTTTTTCTAAAATGTCGTCTTTTACATCATTATTGTTTGTATATTCATTATTCATGCAATAACATTTCTTGTATCTTCCAAACATATTTATTCCTCCTTTTTCTTCTATATTATTGTATGAATAATAATTTTTTTGGTTACAAAAAAGGTTACCTAAAATTAACTTAGATAACCTTTTTATTGTATATTTAATTAATATATAAATATTTATTTATAGTGTGCAACTATATTCTTAACATTCCTGTAAATGTTTTGTTTTCATCATCACTTGATAATATTTTAGCTCCACCAGATATTACTACTATATCTCCAGCTTCAACTAATTCATCAGCTTTGATTCTTTCAATTCCTTTTTTAATTGTTTCTTCAATTGTACTTGTTCCTTCAACTAAAATTGGACATACATTGAATGATACTGCTAATTGATTGAATGTTTTTTCATCATCTGTTATAGCAAATATTGGACATTCAGCAGCAAATCCAGCTAATTTTCTTATAGAATCTCCTGTTTTTGTATATGCAACTATACCAGCAGCATTCATGTTTTGAGCTGTAGCACATGTTGTATAAGCAATGTGTGATTCTAAATCTTTGAAGTCATGGTTTTTAGCATATCTGTTAAATCTCTTCCAATAGTGTGTATCAGCTTCAATTGCTTTTGATATTTTAGACATTGCTTGCACACATTCTACTGGATATTTACCCATAGCACATTCTCCAGATAACATTATTGCTCCTGTTTCATCATATACAGCATTTGCAACGTCACTTACTTCTGCTCTTGTTGGTCTTGGATTTGATGTCATTGATTCTAACATTTGTGTAGCTGTTATTACTGGTTTACCAACTTGATTACATCTTTTGATAAATCTTTTTTGAACAATTGGAACTTGTTCCATTGGTATTTCAACACCCATATCTCCACGAGCTACCATGATTCCGTCAGATAATTCTAATATTTCTTCGAAGTTATCTATACCTTCTTGGTTTTCTATTTTAGAGATTATCTTTACTCTTTCTCCACCATTGTCATTTAATAATTTTCTTAAAGCTATAACGTCTGCGGCTTTTCTTACGAAAGAAGCGGCAATATAATCAAATCCTCTTTTGATTCCTTCTGTTATATCGTCAATATCTTTTTGTGTTAAAGCTGGTAAATCAACTTTTACATTAGGAACGTTCATTGTTTTTCTGCTTCCTAATTTTCCTGTATTTAGAGCTTTACAAACTATATCTTTATCTTTGATTTCTACTATTTCAAATTCTAGTGCACCATCATCTACTAATAATGTTCCACCAACTTGTACATCTTTATATAATTCTTTGTAGCTTATAGAAGTTCTTGTATTATTTCCTATAATATCTTCATTTACAAATGTAAATTCTTGTCCTTCTTCTACAACAACTTTTTCATTTCCTGTTTCTAACACACCAGTTCTGATTTCTGGTCCTTTTGTGTCTAATAATAATGCTACTGGTCTATTTAATCTTTTTCTAACATTTTTGATGTTTTCAATTTTTTGTCCATTTTCTTCATAACCACCATGAGAGAAGTTTATTCTTGTTACATTTAAACCAGCTGTCATTAATTTTTCTAGCATTTCTTCGCTTTCACTTGCAGGTCCTATTGTTCCTACGATTTTTGTTTTTCTTAATACTTTTTTCATTATAATTCCTCCCTTTTAATCACGATGTTCATTATATCACATTTTATGTAATTAATACAATATCTTTTTTCATTTTTTTGCTATTTTTTGCATTTTTTTGACATTTTTATTATTTTATATTTCTTTTTATGTTTTTTTATTTTTCATATTAGATATGTAGAACAAAAAGAAAGTACAATTTAATATAATCATACTTTCTTTTATAAATATTATCTCTGTTCTTCATTTTCTTCGTTAATATCTTTTTCTTCCTTTATAATTGGCATTTGAGTCATTAATCCATTATTATCTATGTTATACCTTTTATCAACTAAATCTTTTACAGCATCAACTCTATGTGTTACTAATAATAACATAACATCTTGTTCTTTTGCGTATTTTTTAATCATCTCTAATTGTTGTCTTATTAATCTATCCTCAACATTTCCAACTGGTTCATCAACTATAATTGCTGATGCACCATCATTTATTCTGTAGAACAATTTTGATAATGATAATCTTTTTTGTTGCCCTGTTGAATATTCCATAAATTTCTTTGATGCCATTTGTTCTAATAATTCTTTTGATTTAAGGCCTGAATCCAATTCTAATTCTTTCATAATTTTTAATAGATTAATTTTTTCTTTGTCATCTAATTCAGATACACTTTCTTTTCCTGTTATTTGAAATAATACATTTGTTTCATTACCAAGTTTTATATCTGGTCTAAATGAAATGTATTGATTTCCTAAACTATCTACTTCATCTTTACCATCTAATTTTATACATTTTTGATTATTTATATCTCCTCTTTTTAATAATCTTAAAAATGTACTTTTACCTGTTCCTGATTCACCTGATAATAATACTGTTTCTCCTTTTTCCATACTAAATTCAGGAATATGTAATTTAGTCGCATATGTAACTTCTCCAGTTTCATAATTCTTTTTAGGATAAAATTTTCCTTCAAAATCTTTTACTTCTAATTTTTCAAATGTTTTTTTAGCACCTTCTAATGGATATACTTTTTCTTCCATTTGTAATAAAATGTCTCGTATTTCTTCATAAGCTTCTTCATATTCATTATTAGTTGTCTTCATATCATTAATTTTTCCAATTGCTCTAATTGTTGAACTTAATGCACCTTTTGTTGCTTGTACACTTAAAAGTGCACTTGCTAATGATTTTCCATCTATTTTTCCATTTTCATTAATTTTTATTTTTGAATTTATATACATACCAGTAATTAGAGCAACAACAGTCTGTATAGATGTTTCAAAGACTGCTTCATTTTTTCCTTGTCTTTTTTTCCAATCCCATTCTTCTTTATTAGCTTTTTGAACTACATCAATAGCATCTTCTTTGGCATTTATACTAATTTGTTCATTGAAAATTGCATTATCAATCAATCTATGCGTTTTTGAAGTTAATTCTCTTCCTTTATCTCTTTTTTTACGCCAATTAGGGTCACCTATTAGAGGGATTGCACTAGCTGCAACTGTGACTAAACCTATTGTTGTTCCTTTTTTATCTGTTCTATTTTCTTTCTTCGGCTCTGCAATTGTTTTAGCAACTGTTCCAAGTATTCCAGCTACCCCAAAGCCTAATTCTATATAATTTTTAATTTTTTTAGTATCTATATCTTGAGATAGTTTTTCAAACATTTCGAATTTTCTGATAACCTCTTTATCTGTCATACTAGTATCATATATAATTTCTTTTTCTTTGCCATCTACAATTTCTTTTCTAGTTTCTTGCTTTAAAATTATTCCATCTCTTGCAGCCTGAGCTATATCCGAATAGCTATTTAATACTTCCATTTGATATTTGGCTTCAGCTTCTGTATCAGATAGTCTATATAACCTTCTTATACTATCTTCTATAATATATCTAAAATTCCAGATATTTAATTTAGTTTTTGAAACATCTTCATTTCCTATTGCTAATTTGTCTCTTTGTGAATCCATGCCATCATATATAGCTTCATGTAAAATAGATACTCCTGTTGTTATCTTTTTCCAATCATCACTTTTTAATGTTCCTTTTTGATATGTTCTTCTAATCTGTAATTTTTTCTTATCTTTCTTCTTATCCTTCTTTTCTTCTTTTTCTTCACGTATTCTACTAATTTCTTTGTCTATTTTGTTTGTAATTAATTTTATAGATATCCCATCTTTTCCTTTATATTGTTTATCCATAAAATACCTCCTATGACAAAATATTACATAAATATTATATCATATTTTAAGCCCTCGAGCAATATTATGGAAACCAAAAAGTTATATAGACTTAAGCTATATAACTTTTTACTTTTATTTTCAATTATATATTTATATTATTATTTATCATAACCTGGCTTTTTTAATAGTTTAAACATATTAGTTTTATATTTTTCTACGCCTGGTTGATTAAATGGATTAACTCCTAATATCATTCCAGAAACAGCACATGCTTTTTCAAAGAAATATATTAGTTCTCCTATACACTCTTCATTTAATTTTTCTATTTCGATTTTGATATTTGGAACATCTCCATCAACATGAGCTTTTATTGTTCCTTCCATTGCTTTTTTGTTTACAAAATCAAGATCTTTTCCTACTAAATAATTTAATCCATCTAAATTATCTTCATCAATATTTATTGTTATTTCGGAATCAGCCTTTTTAACACTAAGCACTGTTTCAAACAAATCTCTTCTTCCTTCTTGAATATATTGTCCCATTGAATGTAAATCTGTTGTTAAATCAACTCCAGCTGGGAAAATTCCTTTATTGTCTTTTCCTTCGCTTTCTCCAAATAATTGCTTCCACCATTCAGTAAAATAATGTAATTTAGGTTCATAATTAGCAAGTATTTCGATTGTTCTACATTGTTTATATAATATATTTCTTATAACTGCATATTTATAACAATCATTATATTTTAAATTTGCATCATCATATTTATCTTGGGCGATTCGTGCACCTTCCATTAATTTATCAATATCTATTCCTGCTGCTGCAATTGGAAGCAATCCTACTGCTGTTAAAACTGAATATCTACCACCTACGTTATCAGGTATTACAAATTTTTCATACCCCTCATTATCAGAAAGCGTTTTTAATGCGCCTCTTTCTTTATCTGTTGTAACATATATTCTGCTTCTCGCTTCTTCTATACCATATTTATTTTCTAATAATTCTCTAAATAATCTAAATGCTATCCCTGGTTCTGTTGTTGTTCCTGATTTTGAAATGACATTTACTGAAAAATCTTTATCTCCAATATAATTTATTAAATCATTTATATAATTCGGACTTAAATTATTTCCAGCATAAAGGATTTGTGGAAATTTTCTTTCTTCTTCTGGTAACAAATTATAAAATGTATTTGTTAAACTTTCAATAACAGCTCTTGCCCCTAAATAAGATCCTCCTATTCCTATTACAACTAATATATCTGATTCTTTTCTTATTTTTTTTGCTGCTTTTTTTATTCTTGCAAATTCTTTTTTATCATAATTTGTAGGTAATTCTAACCAACCAATAAAATCTTTTTCATCATTTGATCTTTTGTGTAATTCTTTATGAATTCTCTCGATATCTTTTTTGTATTCCATTATTTCATTATCTGCAATTTTTGTATTTTTTAAATCAATACTTAAGTTTTTCATATGTATCCCTCTTTTCCTCGAATTTAAAAATTTTATAAACTTTGTTTTAAAGTATCTTTAACTATCTGTATTATATACAATTAATTTTCAGATTTCAATACTTCATCTAATACTTTACTTAAATATTTCATACTATTTAAACATTGTTCCATTGTATTTCCCGTTGCTCCAACTTCAATTATACTAGCATATTTACCAGTATGTTGATTATACCTATATTTTGTAAGCATTATTGGTTTAAATAATCCTGGATACATCTCTTCAGCTTTTTCCTGAACTTTCACTGCAAATTTTAAGTTTTGATTCCAATTAGGATGCCATAATCCACCTTCATTTGTACCTATTACAAACATTATTTGTGCACATACATCATTATCTCCAATTTTTACAGATGGAGCATAATCGCTTTTGCTTCCAACTGCATCTCTATGTATATCAAAAATTATATCTGATTTATTAGTTTTTAATATATTTTCTACTGTATTTAATGAGTTCGTATATGAGCCATTATATGATGGATAATCATGATAATCTTTATTGTGTATTACATTATATCCATATTGTTTTAAATTTTTTTCTAATTCATCCCCTACTCTTGCCACAGTAAAATTTAAATCAGTTGTTCTAAATGTTCCTGTTGGTGTGTATGGAAAACTATCACTTGATGTATAGCTTTCACATGTATGTGTATGAAATAATAATATATTTTTATTATCTATATTAATATTAGGACTTACGATATCATTATTTAATTCAAAAGAAGTTTGATTTTTTATTTTAACTTTACCATATTCAAAGTTATAATTTAATTGTATAGGATTTGGAGTAACTACTTCTGTTTTTAAATTTGTTTCTACTTGTTTATTTTCTTCTTGATTTAAATTTAAATCTGTACTTGTAATTTGTATATCTTCTCCTTCTAAATCACTTTCGACATCATTTTTAGTTTTATCTATTCCTTTTACTAATCCTACTTGGCTATCTATTATATCCTCAAAGAAATTACTTTCATGAGCTTGGGGATTACCATCGTCCATTTTATTTATTTCTTTTATCAATGAACTCGTTTCATTTATACAACTTGTTAAATCATAATTAAAATAACTTATTTTTTTACTATGATCATTCATATCCTTAATATCTTTTTCACTTCTCTCCGGATTTATTGTATTTTCTTCACTAGCTTGTTTCATATTTGAAAATATTTTTGTTGTATACAATACTGCTGCTATTATTATCGTAAGAAATAACAGATATTTTATTAAATCTTTTAATTTAAATATTGTAACATTAAACATTTTTATCTCCTTGTATCTTAAGTATATTATATATATGTATATTCAAGGAAATTAGAAATATACCAAAAAAAGGCGACAATCCATTACAGATCATCACCTCTAAGTCCGTATTTCATTATGTTTACCTAAAATTAAACTTTTTTCCAGAACCAATCTAAACTATTATTATAACTCTTTTTATTTTTTTCTTTTGCTTCTATATCATCTACCCATAAGTATGAGAAGAATGAAATTAAAATGAATACAAAATCAATCATAACACATCTAGATAGTGTTTCTGCCATAAATCTAAATTCTTCTGATAATGTAGTTAATTGAGCTACGTGTATTATCAAAACTCCTAAATAAGCTATTAATGGTATTGCAGCAACTCCACTTTTTTTAATTTCTTGTGCTAAGAATACTAAAAGTATTGTGGCAGCTAGCATTAATACTAATGTTAATGGTTGTGAAATATCAAATATAAACATATTTATTCCTCCTATTTTCTTTTGTAGTATAATTATAATATCATTATGTTTTATTATTATCAATTAATATTGTATTACTTTTATATTACATTTTTGTTACAAGAAATAAAAAGTACTAAATAAATTAGTACTTTTTAAAATATACAATTATTTTAGTTTTTCTTCGATTAAGTCTGCAACTTCTCTTGCTTTTTTAGTTATATATTCTTGGTCTTCTCCTTCAATCATAACTCTTACTAATGGTTCTGTTCCTGAAGGTCTAATTAATACTCTACCATTTCCCGCAAATTCATTTTCTAATTTTTCTATTGCTGCTTTAATTTCTTCATTTTCTTTATAATCATATTTTTTATCTGAATTTACTTTTGCATTAATAAGTACTTGTGGATATAATTTTATTATTGATGCCATTTCTGAAGCTTTTTTGCCTTCTTCTAATATTGATTTGATAAGTTTTATTGCTGTTAACATACCATCACCTGTTGGATTATAATCCAATAAAATTACGTGTCCTGATTGTTCTCCACCTAAATTGTATCCGCTCTTTAACATTTCTTCTAGTACGTACCTATCTCCAACTTTTGTTTGAACTAGATTTAAATCATTGTTTTCAGCAAATTTATTTAATCCTAAGTTACTCATTACTGTAGCTACGACTGTATCTTTATTTAATTTGCCTTTTTTCTTTAATGAATGAGAAATGATAGCCATTATCATATCACCATCAATTTCATTTCCTTTTTCATCAACTGCTAAACATCTATCTCCATCACCATCAAACGCAACACCCATGCTTAATTTATTTTCTACTACGAATTTCTTTAATCCATCTAAGTGTGTTGATCCGCATCCATCATTGATATTTATTCCATTAGGATTATTATTTATTATTTTATATTTTATTCCTAATGCTGTGAATACTTTTTCAGCAACTTTATATGTAGCACCATTTGCAGTATCTAATCCTACGATAAAATCATCAGTCATTACTTTTTCTATCTCATCATCAAAATTCTTTCTAAAGAAATATACATATTCATCAATTAAATCTAAAGCATATTCTGATACACCTATTTTTTCATTAACAGCTGTAAGTTCATCTAATTTTCCTGATTCCATTACTTCTTCTATTTCTTCTTCTAATGAATCTGGTATTTTCATACCTTTGTTACTGAAATATTTTATTCCGTTAAATTCAAAAGTGTTATGTGATGCTGATATAACAACACTGGCATCCGCATTTAATTTTCTTGTTAAATATGCAACACCTGGTGTTGGTATAACACCTAACAATTTAACATTTGCTCCGTAACTTAAAAATCCTGCAACCATCGCACTTTCGATTAGCGTTCCTGATATTCTTGTGTCTCTTCCTATTAATATTGTAGGGCTTCCTTCTTTATGTTTTGATAAAACATAAGCTCCTGCTTTTGCTACTTTATAAACTAGATCTGGTGATAATTCCGTATTTGCTATTCTTCTTATTCCATCTGTTCCAAAATATTTACGCATTTCAATTCCTCTTTTCTTTAATTATACTTTTTTCTTTTATTTATAATTTTATATGTCCCAAAATTCGCTGCTGCAATTAAGTTCATAACATATTATATGTTATTTTCTTTAAAATTTCAACGATTTTTATCAAAATTCGATTATAATCCTTTTATTTAAATAAACCTATGTTCATAAACATTTTTTCTTTAAAATTATATTCTATTTTTGATGGTGTTCTAATTTCTATTTTTTTATTAGCTAATGCTAATTCAGGGTTTTTTGTTGTTAATTCTTCTAAACATTCTTCACCAATAATACTTTCAATTTCCATTAAACATTCTGGCATTCTTTTATATATTGTATGTTCTCTATGTACATCTGATCCTAAAAAATGAACTAAATTATTTTCAAACATTTTTCTGACTAAGTTTTGAGGCTTTTTACCATATTGTCCTATTATACTACCGTAGTTTGCTTGAAGTAAAACTCCTTTTTCAACTAAATCATATAATAATTCTGGTTCTTTTTGCATAAAAGCATATCTTTCTGGATGTGCTAATATTGGAACTATTTTATATTGTTGCATTTGATAAATTATATTATAGAGATTTAATGGCTCTGAATTTAATGGTAATTCAAATAATACATAACTTGTATTATTTATTGTTGATGCTTTTGCATTTTCTAAAAGTCCTATCATATTATCTGACATGTAAATCTCATTCCCCAAATATAATTTACCTGCATAATTTTTAATATATAAATTTTTAGATATTGCATCTAGCCATACTTCTCTTTCTGCAACATCTGTCTCATAATATCCTTCCATATAATGTGGAGTTAATACTATCTTATCAAACCCCGCTTGTTTTGCTTCTTCAATTAAATTAAATGTTTCTTCTATACTTCTTGAACCATCATCAATGTTTGGTAAAATGTGTGTATGAAAATCAATCATTTTAATGTTACTTCCTCTCTTGTTTTTCGTATTTTTTCATTTATTATTTTATTTATTTCCTTCAAAAGTGTCTATATCATTTTTTACCACATTTTCATTGTTTTTGTCAATAATGTTTTTATTATTTATTGGATTAGTTAATGATTATTTAGTTTTATTTTGTATATCCTGTTTTTTCTATTATTCTATTGCTTATTTCCTTTATATTGTCGGGAACAATATAATCTTCTTGTCCAAATAATTCTTTATGTAATCTCTCTACATTACTTTCTAATGTGACTGGTACACCATACCATCTATCAAAAGTAATTCCTTTACTTTCATAAGGCCAACCAATATTATCATTTAAGTCAATTTTTGATAATTTTGGTAATAATGAAAGAATTTCTACAGGTGAAACATTTGTATATATATGTGGAAGTATTTCATTTGCTATCTCCGTTAATTCAAATATACTTTTATTTTTTGCTTCTTCCATCATAGCGACTAATACTGTTCTCATTCTTTCTGTCCTTTTATAATCGCCCCCCTCTGTACTACGTATTCTAGAATATGCAACCGCTTGAACTCCATCTAATTTTTGTGGTCCTGTAGCTGTTACTTCTTTAGTTGCTATTCCAGTACTATTAGATGTTACTTTTGCACATTGATTTAAATAATTAATCTCATCACTTTTTACATCTATTGTTACTCCACCAATTTTATTAATTGCACTTGCTAAAGAATTAAAATTTACTGCTACAAACTCTTTTATATTTAAATCTAAGTTATTATTTAAAGTTTCCATAGCAAGAGGTGCTTCTCCATAAGAATAGGCATGAGTTAGTTTGTCTAATCCATGCCCTTGTATATCTAAATATGTATCTCTGTATACAGAAAATACTTTTGCTTCATCTGATTGATTGTTGATACTTAATATAATTATACAGTCGCTTCTATTGCCTATTGAATATTCATCTTCTCTGCTATCTACTCCAAATAAAACTATATTTCTATAACCAGTAATATCTTCATCTTCGTCTCTTGTCATACCTACATCATGTATATTTATATCAACTTGTGTAACTTTGTTTAGCTTATCCCATACATACCAAACTGTTACACCAATAATTGAAACTAGTGTTAATACTAATATTAATACTATAATCAAAAATGCTTTTGAACCGCGTCTTTTATTAGCTTTCTTTTCTGCTTTCTTAACTTTTTTTGCTTCTTTTCGTGCTTTTCTTTTTGCCTTATTTTCTTCCTTCTTCTTTGCTTTCTCAGCTTTTTCTTCTGCCTTTTTAGTTTCTAATACTTTCTTTTCTTCTTCCCTAAGAGGTTCTTTTGGCTTTTTAGTTTTTTCATTTTCCTTCTTCTTGTCTTCTACTTTTAATTCTTCTTTTTCTTCAATTTTTTCAGATTCTTCGAATTTCACTTCTTCTTTGA
>CAMNMV010000029.1 GCA_946545015.1 uncultured Clostridium sp. | reverse complement strand
AATGAGAATATAATGAAATTTAGAGATTATTTAAATGACCATGGAATTGTAGCCACAATAAGAAGAGAACTTGGATCTGATATCGAAGCTGCTTGTGGACAATTACGTAGAAAAAATTTAAAAGAAGAATAAAATAACCCCCAATAAAGTTTAACTTTATTGGGGGATTTTTAATAATGTTAAAAATAATCAATTAATTATTATTTTTTTAATTTATTATTTTATTAAATTTAAATTGTAGAAGTAACTTCAACAACTTTTACACATTTTCCATCTTCAAATGAGAATGTATAAGTTGGATTTGGGTTTGTTGTTTCTTCTGCTTCTTTTGCTTCAAAATCTTTAAAAGTATCTTTGACAGTAGAAGCTTCTTCTGAATAATCATTTTCTACTTCAACATCACCATCAAGTGTGATTTTTCTAAAATTATCTGTTAATTTCCAAACATTTTTAATTTGAGCTTGAGCTTCCAAATAATATGTTCTTGAATTTTTTTCTTTTATTAGGTATGATGGAGTATCTTCATCTTCTTCATATAAGCCATATTCTCCAGATTCATCATCTTTTTTAACAGAATATGTTGTGTTATTAACCTCCATTTCTTCATCATTAATTACTTTTTCGTAATCAGTATTAGAAATTGTATATTGGGAGTAAATAACACCTTCTAATGTGTAATTGTTTTTACTTTTTGATACATTTGTTACATATAATACATCTAAGTTTTTTAGATTATCAGTTATTTCTGTATATTTATCTGGTATAGAATTACTTAATGCTTCTATATTAGAATCATTTTTAGAGATAACTTTCTCTAGATTTTCAATTTTACTTGTTAATTCTGAAATTTTTTCATCTGAAGATTTTTTATCATTATCGACTTTGAAAAATAAAAAACCTGCAAATACTGCAATAGCAATACAAAATATTAATGTTAATACTATTAATCCCATATTAGAACTTTGTGGTTTATATACATTTGTTCCCATAATTTCCTCCTAAATTTTTCAATATTTAAATTACAATTCATATTATATAGTTAAAAAATAAAAAAAACAATATAAGTATTTGATTTTTTTTATATTAATGATAGAATACAGTAAAATAGATTCTAAAAGGTGGTAAAAATGATAAAAGAAAATAAGCTATATTGGAGAAGGCTAGATAATTCTGCCAAAATATTTCCTATATCAGCTGGAAAAAGATATAGTACTGTATTTAGATTTTCAGTTGTGCTAAAAGAAAAAATTAATCCGGAAATATTAAAAAAGGCAGTCATGATAGCATTAGATAAATATACATCTTTTAAAGTTAGAATGAAATCAGGAGTATTTTGGAATTATTTTGAGCATAATTTTAAAGAACCAATAATAGAAGAAGAAAAAAATTATCCATGTAAATATATAGATTTTAAAAGAAATAATAATTATCTATTTAAAGTTACTTATTTTGATAAAAAAATAAATATAGATATATTTCATTCCTTAACAGATGGAAATAGTGGAAATTTATTTTTTAAAGAAATAGTTTATACATATATAGAATTAACTCATCCAAAAATCTTTGAAGAGGAATTAAGAACAATAAGAAAAGAAGAATATAATACAGAAGATAGCTATATGGAAAACTATGATAAAAATGCAAAATCAAATGCATCTTCAAAAAAAGCATATATATTACGAGGAGAAAAAATAAAATTAGGAGCAGTTTCTGCAATTCATGAAGTAATTGATGTTAATGATTTAAAACAGATATGTAAAGAGGAAAATTGTACAGTCACTCAGTACTTGACGGCAGTATTAATTTATTCAATTTATGAAGAAAATTATAAAAAAAGTAACGGGGAAAAACCAATAAAGGTTTGCATACCTGTAAATCTAAAAAAATATTTTCCTAATTCAAAGACAATGTCAAATTTTTTTTCTTATATTACATTAGAAGCGGAAATGAAAAAAGATAATTTAGATACATTTGAAAAAATATTAGAATTTGTAAAAGATGATTTCAAAAAAAGATTAACAGAAGAAGAAATAAATAAGACTATGTCTGCAAATGTAAAAATAGGAACAAATCCATTTATAAAATTTATTCCTTTGTTTTTGAAGAAAGCTATAGTTAGATTAGGGTATATTGAAATTAGAAAATATACAACTATAACATATTCAAATGTTGGAAGAATTGGTATTATAGGAAAATATAAACCATATATAGATGAATTTTTGATGCTTATTGCACCAGAGCCAGTTGAAAAGATAAAATGTTCATCATGTACGTTTGAAGATAAAATGGTGTTTTCATTTACATCAATATTAGACAATAGTGATATAGAAAAAAGGTTTTACGAATTTTTAATAGCAAGAGGAATTAAAGTAAAAATAGAAAGTAATGGTGTTTTAGATGTTGTATCCACAAAAAATTAATGCTAAAAGAACAAATTTTATAGTAAAAGTAGCAATATTAATATCATTTGTAGTAGGAATACTATTAGTTGTGATAAATAGATTTACTACTCCTGAAATAAGATGGGCTGGATATTGTAATGCTGGAATTATTTACGTATGGATTACTGTTTTATATTCTTTAAATAAAAATATAAATATGGCAAATCATTTATATATTCAAATGCTTGCATTATCAGCACTTTGTGTATATATTGATTATAGACTTGGATTTCAAGCATGGTCTATAAATTTAGCAATTCCAATGATTGTAATTATTATAAACATAACAATGTTAATACTTTCAATTACAAGTTATAATAATTATAAACGTTATGCATTTGTACAATTATTAATTATTTTAACAAGTTTGATACCAATCTTTTTAGTATATGAACAATTGGTTAATGATAAAACATTAAGTATTGTTGCAACTGGAATTTCAGGACTAAATTTATTATTAAGTTTATGCCTACATTCAAAAGAAATAAAAGCAGAGATAGTTAGAAAATTTCATGTGTAGATTTAAAAGAAAAAATGATAAAAAACAAGAAGGATTTTTAAATTTCTCTCTTGTTTTTTTAATATTTTAGTGATATGGTAGGAGTGGTAACAAAAAGAAAAGAATTGTTATCAAAAAAATGTTAAAAATATACATTTATGTATATAATATTAAGAGCAAAACTAAAAAGGAGTGAACAATATGGAAAATGAATACAAAATTGTTGACAGTCTAGAAGCTCTTGAGGAAAAAATTAGAAGTGTAAAAGAAGCACAAGCAAAATTTGCAAAATATTCTCAAGAAGAAGTAGACAAAATATTTTTAGCAGCCGCATTAGCTGCAAACAAAGCAAGAATTCCACTTGCTAAAATGGCAGTTGAAGAAACTGGAATGGGAGTAGTAGAAGATAAAGTAATAAAAAACAATTACGCTGCAGAGTATATTTACAATAAATATAAAAATGAAAAAACATGTGGTGTAATTGAAGAAGATAAATCATATGGAATAAGAAAAGTAGCAGAACCAATAGGATTAATTGCTGCAGTAATTCCTACAACAAATCCTACATCAACAGCAATTTTTAAAGCTTTAATTTGTTTAAAAACAAGAAATGGTATAATAATTAGTCCACATCCAAGAGCCAAAAAATCTACAATTGAAGCAGCTAAAATAGTATTAGAAGCAGCAGTAAAAGCAGGAGCTCCAGAAGGTATAATTGGGTGGATAGATGTTCCATCATTAGATATGACAAATATGCTTATGCAATCAGCTGATACAATTTTAGCAACAGGCGGACCTGGAATGGTAAAAAGTGCTTATTCTAGTGGAAAACCAGCGCTTGGGGTAGGAGCAGGAAATACTCCGGCAGTAATTGATGAAACTGCAAATATTGTTCTAGCAGTTAATTCAATAATACATTCAAAAACATTTGATAATGGAATGATTTGTGCATCAGAACAATCAGTTATTGTACCAGAAAAAATCTATGATGAAGTAAAAAATGAATTTTTAAAAAGAGGTTGTTACTTCTTAAATCCAGAAGAAACAGAAAAAGTAAGAAAAACAATAATCATAAATGGAGCATTAAATGCTAAAATAGTTGGTCAAAAAGCTCATACAATAGCTAAATTAGCAGAAGTAGATGTCCCAGAAAATACAAAGATATTAATTGGTGAAGTAGAATCTTTTGATATATCAGAAGAATTTGCACATGAAAAATTATCTCCAGTATTAGCAATGTATAAAGGAAAAGATTTTGATGATTGTATAACAAAAGCATGTAAATTAATTGATGACGGAGGGCTTGGACACACATCATCTTTATATATAAATCAAGAAAAAGAAATTGAAAAAATCGAAAAATTCTATTCAGCAATGAGAACTTGTAGAGTATTAATTAATACTCCATCATCACAAGGGGGAATAGGAGATTTATATAACTTCAAGATGACTCCATCTTTAACATTAGGATGTGGATCTTGGGGAGGAAACTCAGTTTCAGAAAATGTTGGAATAAAACATTTATTAAATATAAAAAACGTAGCAGAGAGGAGAGAAAATATGCTTTGGTTTAGAGCACCTGAAAAGGTTTATATTAAAAGAGGTTGTTTACCAGTAGCTTTAGAAGAATTAAAATATGTATTAGATAAAAAGAGAGTATTTATAGTAACAGATAAATTTTTATATGAAAATGGATATACAAAAGTAATAACAGATAAATTAGATGAATTAGGAATTGAACATACTGTATTTTCAAATGTTGCACCAGACCCAAGTTTAGCATCTGCTAAAGAAGGAGCTGCACAAATGGCAACATTTAAACCAGATTGTATTATCGCTCTTGGTGGTGGATCAGCAATGGATGCTGCAAAAATAATGTGGGTATTATATGAACATCCAGATGCAGATTTCTATGATATGGCTATGAGATTTATGGATATTAGAAAAAGAGTTTATACATTTCCTAAAATGGGAGAGAAAGCTTACTTTATAGCTGTTCCAACATCAAGTGGAACTGGTTCAGAAGTAACACCATTTGCTGTAATTACTGATGAAACAACTGGGGCAAAATATCCTTTAGCAGATTATGAATTGTTACCTAAAATGGCAATTGTTGATTCAAATTTAATGATGAATGCTCCAAAAGGATTAACATCAGCATCAGGAATAGATGCATTAGTTCATTCATTAGAAGCATATGCATCAATGATGGCAACTGAATTTACAGATAGTATGGCATTAGAATCTATAAAATTAATATTTGAATATTTACCAAGAGCATATGAAAAAGGTGCAGAAGACCCAGAAGCTAGAGAAAAAATGGCTCACGCTGCAACACTTGCAGGTATGGCATTTGCAAATGCATTTTTAGGTATAGGACATTCAATGGGACACAAATTAGGTGCATTCCATCATTTACCACATGGAGTTACAGTTTCACTTGTGATACCAGAAGTTATGAGATTTAATAGTGCAGAAGTTCCAAATAAAATGGGAACATTTCCACAATATGAATATCCACATACATTAAGAAGATATGCTGAAATTGCAGAAAGCTTAGGAATTGATGGAAAAGATGATAATGAAAAATTAGAAAAATTAATTTCTAAAATTGAAGATTTAAAAGATCAAATAGGAATAAAACATACAATTAAAGATTATGGAGTTTCAGAAGAAGATTTCATGAAAACATTAGATGAAATGTCAGAACAAGCATTTGATGATCAATGTACAGGAGCTAACCCAAGATATCCATTAATAAGTGAAATTAAAGAAATATATCTAAAAACTTATTATGGAAAATAAAATACGAGGAGGATAAAAATATGTATTTAAATTTAGAAAATCCAATAGCCCAAAGAAAAACAAAAACTGTTTATAAAGATGGTGACAAAACTATAAAATTATTTGTAGAAAATTATTCAAAAGCTGATGTCTTAAATGAAGCTTTAAATCAAGCAAGAGTAGAAGAGGGAACAGATTTAAGTATTCCTAAATTGTTAGAAGTAAGCAAAATTGATAATAGATGGGCATTAGTTTCTGAATATGTTGAAGGAACACCATTAGATAAATTAATGGAACAAAATCCAGATAAAATAGATGAATATTTAAACTGGTTTGTAGATATTCAAATGTATATATTATCAAAAACAGTTCCACTATTAAATCCAATAAAAGAAAAATATAAAAGAAAAATTAATAGTTTAAAAGATATAACTGATAATGCTAGATATGAATTATTACAAAGACTAGATGGTATGAAAAATCATACAAAACTTTGCCATGGAGACTATAATCCAAGTAATGTAATAATAAAACCAAATGGAGAGGCAACAATATTAGATTGGTCACATGTAACAATAGGAAATGCATCAGCAGATGCAGCAAATAGTTATATGCAATTTGTAATGGATGGAAAAGAAGAAATCGCAAATAAATATTTAGATTTATTTGTTGAAAAAAGTGGAATAGATAAAAACTTAATACAAAGATGGTTACCAATTGTAGCTGCATCAAGAAAAGCAAAGGGAACTAAAGAAGAACAAGAAATTTTAAACAAATGGATTGATGTTATAGATTTTCAATAATTTTTAAGTTTTACCTGTTTTAAGGGACACTTCAAAAAAACAGGTCATATAAAAATAAATTATATAATAAAAAAATAATCTCTTATATTTAAATAGGAGATTATTTTTTATATGTTTTTTGAAGTGTCCCTTAAAACAGGTAAAAAAAAAGAAAGTCCCCCACAGTATACTGCGGGGGGAAAAGGATTAGTATGCAAATCCAGTACCGGTGTCGTTAACACCAAAGACGCACCAGAAGTCAGCATAAAAGATATTTCCGTACTCATCCTCGATTTGGTATGAGCAAGGTATCATCTCATAACTATGTACATAGTTAGAGTATGAATTTCTCGATTTGAGATCCCATTCAGCTTCTTCACGAGAAGCGTATGGATACGATCTTATCTCATATACGAGATTTTCTGAGATTTCTAACTCACCATTTATAACCTTTTTGATGTTGGCTATTGTGTCAGCATCGCAAGGATTAAACTGGTGGCTTATAGGTAAGTCGGTCCAGTGCGTGATGTCTGCTAATAAGCTTTCGCTTACATAACCATTTTCATCAATTACAGAATACTGGCCTTCCTGAGAAAGCACATCTGTAAGATTCTTGGCGGATCCGCCATTGAAACCTTCTGCACCGAAACCACGTTTACCAATGCGGTTAAGCATGGTTGCAGTTGTTAACTGCTGAGCTCTGTCCTTACGTTTTTTGCAAACTGCTTTAAGCTCGTGGAGCCTATTTTGTTCGTCATCTGTAAGAACTGTCTGGTTGATCAGCCAGGTGTAATCAGATCTTTCACTTACCGTGAGGTAAAGCTCGGAAGAGATTCCGGTTTCGTGCTGAACTGCCAACACTAGGAGAGCGAACTCTTCGTCTGACAGGTCGATGCGAACTTGCTTGGGAGCAGGAGCTTCAGAACTGTCATTAAACTCAGAATTCGATGATGAAGCATCACTGTCTGTTACGATGGATGAATCATCGGTTGCGGGATCATTTTTTGTTTTTCCAATTGGTAGTACACCAAAGGTGTAACTAACTAGGAAAAGGAATATGCCTGCTAAGCAGACATTGTCCCACTTTACATGATACCGTCTTCTTCTCTTTTGGGTCTGGGCCTGTGCGTTTCTCTTAGTCATTTTTTTCAATCCTTTCTGTTTTTAAATTACACAATAGACCATAAAGTCTTATTATAATTATAGCACAATTTACAGTATTTGTAAAATTTTATTTACTTTATAGTGGAATAGTTACACAAAATGATATAAACAATTGCAAAAATTTAAATAAAATGCTATAATTATCACGTAAAATTTAAATTTGGAAATAAGGAATGATAAAATGAAAGAAATAGAATTATTAGCACCAGCAGGTTCATTTGAAAAAGCAAAAATAGCTTTTCTATATGGAGCTGATGCAGTATATTGTGGTACATCATCATTATCACTTAGAACAAGAGCCGATATGGAAGATGATGATTTAGAAAAAACAATTAAATATGCTCATGAAATAGGAAAAAAAGTATATGTTGCAGTAAATATATTTGCTTGGGATGATAAATATGATGAAATAATTAATATGGCAAAAACATTAGAAGAATTGAAACCAGATGGAGTCATAATTGCAGATGGAGGAGTATTAGAAGTGTTTAAACAATATGCTCCATCAGTTACAATAAATATAAGTACACAAGCAAATATCGTAAGTTTACATGATTGTAATTTCTGGTATAAACAAGGTGGAAAAAGAATGATCATGGCAAGAGAAATGAATAAAGAACAACTAAGATATATTATGGAAAATAAGCCAAAAGATATGGAAATTGAAATATTTATTCATGGAGCAATTTGTTTTGCATTTTCAGGAAGATGTTTCTTAAGTGATTTCTTATCTTGTAGAAGTGCAAATCTTGGAGAATGTTCACAAAGCTGTAGATGGAGTTATAATTTATATGCTGAAGAAAGAAATAATCCAGGAGAGCTTATGCCAATAGAAACAAGTGAATATGGAACAAGTATATTTTCATCAAAAGATATGTGTTTAATAAAAGAAATTCCAGAAATAATAGATATGGGAGTAGATAGCTTAAAAATAGAAGGAAGATTAAAAACAGAATATTATATTGCAAGTGTTGTAACTGCTTATAGAAATGCAATTGATGATTATAAAAAAGATCCTAAAAACTATGATTATACAAAATATCTAAAAGAATTAGAAAAAGTAAAAACAAGAAGTCTTACAACATTTTATTTTAATGATAGAAAGAATAAAGATATACAAGAATATGCAGGAAGACAATATAATGAGAAATATGAATTTGGGGCTAAAGTAGTAGAATATAACGAAGAAAAATCAATAGTAGAAATAAAAAATAAATTCCAAGTTGGAGATACTATGGAAATATTAGTACCATTCAAGTTAGAGCCTATTGAATTCAAAATAGAAAAAATGTGGGATGCTGATACAGATGAAGAAATAACAGAAGTAAGTCCAGGAGTAAAAGGACAAAAAGTAAAAATGAACTTACCAATTGAATGTAAACAAGATTGGATAATAAGAAGAAAAAAATAAATAAATTTAAGTAAGGACCTATATTTGCTTAAGGGCAAATATAGGTCCTATTAACATGCATATAAATGAAATTATACCACTAAAATCAAAAGTAAAATCAGGCCAAATAACTAAGATGGAGCCAATGGAGAATCCAATTATAGTATAAAAAGTTTGAGGATAAAATTTATCTAAACATATTTTAGTTATTTTCATAAATATAATAGAGCCTAATATTAAGCCAATTCCCATTGGAACAAGAATAGGTAAATATAAAGAAGAAATTGAAGTAAGGTAAGCACTGTAAACTCCAAGTAACATTAGAATAATTGTACTACTAACGCCAGGAACAATTACGCCAATAGACATAAAAAAGCCACTTAAAATTAAATAAAAGTAATTAAATTCAGTATAAGAATGACTAACAAAGTTTTTTTCTAAAATAACAGTAAATATTCCTAAAATTAAAGAAAAAATAAGGTATAAAATATAATGTAATTTGAATTTATGCTTTTTATTTATATCTTTCAATAAACTTGGAATTGATGTCAAAATTAATCCAACAAAAGTAGATTTTGTTTGCATAGGATAAGCATATAAAACAAAATTTAGAATTTTACTAAAAAACAGAACGCCTAGTATTGTTCCCAAAAGTATTGGAAATAAAAATGTAAAATTTTTCTTAAAATCTTGGAAAAAATGTAAAAAACTATCTAAGATTTTTTCATAGATTCCAAAAATAACACATAAAACTCCACTGCTAAGTCCTGGTAATATTGCTCCAGCACCAATTGCAATTCCTTTAAAAAAATTAGATATTAAATTCATAATAACTCCTTATAATTATTTAAGATTATTCAAATAAAAATAAAATTATGATATTAATAAAATTAGAATAGTATAAATAGAAAAAAATAAGATAAAATTAATAGGTCATGCACTTTCTAAAAATATATACATATAATTTTGTATATAGAAAATGGAGGTGCATTTATGTTATCAGCACTGTTTAGTTATGGAATATTAGGATTTTTAGAATTTCTAAAATCATCTGTTTTTGTAGTGGGATATATTTCTGGAAGTAATTTATTTCCTGAACCGTTAACAAAGGAAGAAGAAATAGATGCATTACAAAGGTTAGCTATTGGAGATGAAGAAGCAAGAAATTTATTAATAGAAAGAAACTTAAGATTAGTTGCACATGTTGCAAAAAAATATACAAATACAAAATCTGAGCAGGAAGATTTAATTTCTATTGGTACAATAGGATTAATAAAAGGAATAAATAGTTTTAGTATAGATAAAGGATCGAGATTGTCTACTTATGTTTCAAGATGCATTGATAATGAAATTTTAATGCATCTAAGAGCAACTAAAAAATTGAATTCTGAAGTGTATTTAAATGAACCTATAGGAAAAGATAAAGATGATAATGTAATTACATTAGAAGAAGTTTTAGAAAATAATGAAAGAAGTATAGAAGATGAAGTAGATTTAAAAATGAAAATAAAAAAACTGTATGAAAAAATGAAAAATGTTTTAAAAGATAGAGAAAAAACTATATTAGAATTAAGATTTGGTTTAGGTGGATATAAACCAAAGACTCAATATGAAATTGCAAAAAGTATGGGAATATCACGTTCATATGTATCAAGAATAGAAACTAAAGCAATTAGCAAATTATCAAATGAATTAAAGTCTTAATAGAATTAAACTTGAAAAAATAGTATAAAAATGATATAATGTTAACATAATTTAAAAGCTATTTGCAGAAAGGAATGGTTTTATGGAAAGAAATGTTTATGTCGAAAAAATACGGTTAGCAGCTCATAGTCCTTTAGATTATTCCGAATACTCCAATCCATTAGTAAGAGAACTAGTTAATTGTTATTCCCATGCTATTGGGGCAACATCAATACATATGGGAATTCGAATAGGAGAATTATGTGAGAAAAAGTCAATAAAACAAAGATATTGGTCTACTAATGAGATGGATGAACTTTTTAAAGATGATATGAAAGCAATAAAGCTATCATGCAAAAGTATTAAAAAGAGAAATCTGGAAGTGAAAAAAGACGATGTGTTTGATTTTATTAGAAAGCATGACTTTAAACCTGAAGAATTCTTAGTGATATTGTTTGCTGTTAAAAATGGGGATTTATCAATTAGAGATTTTCATTTTTGGAGATATGATAAAGAAAACGGTTTTACAGAAAAACGTTTTTGGAATAATTTGGTGAAAATTGAAAATCCTAAGTTGAGCTGGCCAGAAGGAATTCTAGTTGATTTAGTTGGAGCATACTTGATGAAAAGATAGAGATGGTTTTATTCCATCTCTATTTTTTATAAAATAATATATATTATTCATTATAGATATTTTTTCAAAGTCTCAACACTATCTTCTTGCATAACGACAAAATCATTCAAAATATTTTCAACATCTGGTTCAATATCATGGTTTTGGTTTAAAAGTCTACGACCTTCAATTATTCCCATATTAGTTCCTTGCATTAATAATTCTGAAATTTTTGAATTACTTTTATCTGTCATAGTACTCATTTGAATTCCAGACCAAGTCATCATTTTTTCCATATGATTGGTTTCGTGAGGTGTTTTATCTGAATAATTAGAATATAAATCATTAACTCTGTTATATATTTGTTTATATTTATTATATTCTACGTCTAAAACTTTTTTGAAAGTTTCATCTCCGACTTTTTCAGAAACATAGTGGATAGCATTCATTCCCATTGTAGCTCCTTTATTTACTTCATCTAAAATATCTAAATTTTCATTTTTCATAAAATTTCCTCCTAAAATATATTTATATTTATTATTTGAAAAAATAAAAATAATATGTAAAAATTAAATAAAAATAATATATAATAAAAATATTGAATATATAAAGTTAGCATGTTAAAATAAACAAAAAACAAAACAAAAATCAAAAAATGAAGAAAAAATTAAAATAGAATATATTTGGAAGGAAAATAAAATGAGAGATTTATTTAAAGATTATAGAGCTGATGAAAAAAATTCTAATTGGGAAAATATTATAAAAAGAGAAACACCATTATATCAAAGAGACAATGATTTACGCTCTGAATTTGAAAGAGATTATACAAGAATAATACATAGTTTGGGATATAGAAGGTTAAAACACAAAACGCAAGTGTATTTTTCACCAGAAAATGATCATATATGTACAAGAATAGAACATGTCGTACATGTAGAATCAATAAGTTATACAATTGCAAAATATTTAGGATTAAATACAGAATTAACAAAAGCAATAGCGACTTCACATGATATAGGACATAGTCCATTTGGACATGAAGGAGAAAAAATCTTATCTGAAATTTTAATGAGAGATGTTGGAAAAAGATTTTGGCATGAAAAAAATGGATTAGAGTTTGTAGATAAAATTGAATTATTAGAAGATAATAAAAAGAATTATCAAAATATGAATTTAACTTATGCTGTAAGAGATGGAATTATTTCACATTGTGGAGAAATTGACGAAAATGCCTTAAAACCAAGAAAAGAAGCAATAAATTTAGAAGAATATACAATGCCAAATGAATATGCACCATATACTTGGGAAGGATGTGTTGTTAAAATTGCTGATAAAATTTCTTATCTTGGAAGAGATATAGAAGATGCAATAACAATGGGAATATTAGATGAACATCTTGATGAATTATATAAAGTATTAAATAATTCTGAAGGAAAGGTAATAAATAATACTGTTATTATAAATGATTTAATTTATGATTTATGTTTGAATTCAACTCCTGAAAAAGGATTATGTTTCTCAGATGAAATGTTTGAAAAGATTAATAAATTAAAAGCATTTAATTATAAGTATATCTATTTATCAGAACAATTAAGACCTTGTGCGGAATATTATAAATTAGTTTTAAATAGAATATACGATACATTAAAAGCTTCATATAATAATGAAGAAGAAATGAAAAAGAAATATCCAAGATTAATAAAAGATTTTTATGATTGGTATATGGCTTATTATGATGGAAAAAGAAATAGTAAATATAAAAATAAAGTGATTTTTGAAAAAGAAAATGAAAAGGAATTTTATCAAGCAATAATTTATTACATAGCAGGTATGACTGATAATTATGCTATTAAAATGTATGAAAATATTGTTAGATTTTAAAGAGGAAAGGTAAGATATCATGAGATTTGTAGTGCAAAGGGTAAAAAATGCAAATGTAAAAGTAGATGGAAAAATAGTCGGACAAATAAATAAAGGATATATGGTTTTAATAGGGGTAAAACAAGATGATACAAAAGAAGAAGCTGACTACTTAGTAAAAAAATTGATTAACTTAAGAGTGTTTGAAGATGAAAATGGAAAAATGAATTTATCATTAAATGATGTACACGGAGAATTATTATTAATATCACAATTTACATTATATGGTGATTGTTCAAATGGGAATAGGCCATCTTTTACAGAAGCGGCAAAACCTGATAAAGCTAATGAATTATATGAATATATAATAGAAAAATGTAAAGAAAAAATAAATAAAGTTGATACAGGAATGTTTGGTGCAGATATGAAAGTAGAATTACTAAATGATGGACCAGTAACAATAATTATGGAAAAATAAAAAAGTGGTTAGAGATAACCACTTAAAACCCCATAGTATTAAACAAATTTTAGCATATTTTTTTGTAAAAGTCAAGTATGATAAAACTAGGAAAAAGTGAGAAAAAGTGAAAAAAAGTAAGATTAAAAGATAATGATTATAAAACAATTATAAATATAATGAAAAAGTTATTTGTAATTATATATTTAATATGTTAAAATATGACTAACAATTAAATAAGATATTAATTTTCCCTGCATAGTGCGTATAGACAGAATTTTTAGAACCTACAAGTTATAAGAGGGACCAAATCTCTGAATATGGCGTGCAAGCTCACATTAATATAGTGAGAAGCCCATGAGTATTTAGGTAGGAACCCACCTGTTTTTAGGAGCAGGTCCTTAAAAATTCAAGCATCTACGGCTAAGGCGGGGCTTTTTTTATGCTTGTAAAACATTTATTTCTATGATAAAATTGTGTCATAAAAAGATAAGAAGGTGATAATATGACAATAAAAGAAGCATTGGAAAAAGGAACGATAATGTTGAAAGGGGAAAATTTAGATAGCCCTAAAATGAAAGCAAGAATTTTACTACAAGATGCTTTGAATAAACCAAGACAATATTTAATAGTAAGAGATAGTGAAGTAATACCAGCTGTTATCGCTAAAAAATATTTTGAAAATATAGAAATGGTTAAAAAAGGAACTCCTATTGAACATATTACACATCTTAAGGAATTTATGAAAATGAATTTCTATGTTAATGAAAATGTTTTGATACCAAGACCAGATACTGAAATTTTAGTTGAAGAAGCTTTAAAGATTGCTAAAAGAATAAATGCAAAGAAGATACTTGATTTATGCACAGGAAGCGGAGCAATTGCAATTTCAATAGCTAAATATTTAGATGGTGCCGAAGTAACTGCAACAGATATAAGTAAAGAAGCATTAAGGGTGGCAAAAAGAAATGCAACTAATAATGAAGTAGAAAATAAGATAACATTTATACAATCAGACTTATTTGAAAATATAAGAAATACAAAATTTGATATGATTATTTCAAATCCACCATATATAAAGAAAGATGTTATAAAGAAATTATCAAAAGAAGTTCAAAATGAACCATTGATTGCATTAGATGGGGGATATGATGGATTAGATTTTTATCGTAGAATTGTAAATCAAGGATATGAATATTTGAAATTTGGTGGATATTTATGTTTTGAAATAGGATATGATCAAAAAGAAAGCGTTATTGAACTTATAGATGCAGAAGAAAAATACATAAATACATATTCTAAAAAAGATTTATATGATAATGACAGGATTGTTATAACAAAGGTAGGTGGCTAATATGTCTTTTTCACAAGATACTAAACAAGAATTAAGTAAAATAAATAATTTAGCAAAAAAAGATCAAGTAAAACAAGAATTTTTTGGATACTTAATTTCTTGTAATATTAGTGTTATAAATAATAAAGTAATTCGATATGCGACTGAAAATGAATATAATATTAATAGATTTTCAAAATTACTAAATAATTTAAATATAGATTATTCAATAGAAATGGAAGGAAAAACATTTGTAATTAAATTTAAACTTAATGATATAATTAATGATTGTGTAAAAATAGAAGATAATAAAATATTTTTAGATTTTGCTCAAGTGGCTAGTGAAGAGGCAAAAAAGATATTAATTAGAGGAGTATTTTTAGGAGCGGGATCAATAAATAATCCAGAAAATAAATATCATTTAGAATTAAAATTTGGAAGCAAAGAAAATTCGGAAAAAGTTAAAGAAATATTAAAAGAATTTTATATAAATTTCAAATCTTTAAATAGACAAGATAAACATGCATTATATATAAAAGAAGGAGAAGAAATTTCTAATTTTTTAGCATTAATAGGTGCTAATTCATCAGTATTAAAATTTGAAGATATAAGAGTACAAAGAGAAATGAGAGGTAAAGTAAATAGGCTTGTAAATTGTGAAAGCGCAAATTTAACTAAAACTTTAAATGCATCAATAGAACAAATTGATGCAATAAAAAAATTGCAAAAAAATAAAAAGTTTAATATGCTTGATGAAAATTTAAAAGAAATAGCAAATTTAAGACTTGAAAATCCAGACTTACCACTTTCAGAATTAGGAAAAAAACTTAGAAATCCAGTAGGAAAATCTGGTGTAAATTATAGGCTAAAGAAAATTATAGAAATAGCAAATGATATGTAATAAAATGGAAAGTTAATGTGAAATATTAAAAAGAAAAATAGGAGATATAATGGAAAAAAAGACTTTAGGAATATATATACATATTCCATTTTGTAAAGATAAATGTTATTATTGTGATTTTGTATCTTTTAAAAATATAGAAAATAAAGCAAATGATTATATTGATTACTTAATAAAAGAAATAGAATCAAAAAAATGGGATGAAATAAATCAAAAATATGAAATAACAACTGTTTATATAGGTGGAGGAACTCCATCTTATATTAATTGTGAACATATAGCAAGAATATTAAACACAGTAAGAAAGCATACAAATATTTATGATGCTGAAATAACGATAGAGGTAAATCCGGGTACTGTTAATGAAGAAAAACTAATAACTTATAAAAATGCAGGAGTAAACAGATTAAGTATCGGACTGCAAAGTACAAAAAATGAATTACTAAAACAAATAGGAAGAATACATACATTTGAACAATTTTTAGAAACATATAATTTAGCTAAAAATTTAGGGTTTAAAAATATAAATATCGATTTAATGTTAGGACTTCCAAATCAAAATGTTGAAGATTTAAAACATAGTTTAGAAGAAGTAATTAAATTAAATCCTAATCATATATCAGTTTATTCACTAATATTAGAAGAAGAAACCAAGTTATATGATTTAGTTCAAAAAAGAAAATTAGAATTACCAAGTGAAGAACAAGAAAGACAAATGTATTGGTATGTGAAAAATAAATTAGAATTAAGTGGATATAATCATTATGAAATTTCTAATTTTTCTAAAAAAGGGTTTGAATCAAAACATAATATAAATTGCTGGAATCAAGAAGAATATCTGGGGTTTGGACTAGCGGCACATTCATATTTTGAAAATAAAAGATTTAGTAATATAGAAAAACTTGATAAATATATGAGTAATATAGAAACAGGAAAAATAGAAAAAAATGTAAAAATACATGAAATCCAAAATGAAGAAGATAAAAAGAAAGAATATATGCTACTTGGATTAAGAAAAATAGAAGGAATATCAATATCTAAGTTTAAAGAAAGATTTGTCGATAATCCAATATATATATTTAAAGATGAATTATCAAAATTAGTTGAAGAAAATTTAATTGAAATTGATGGAGATAGTATTAAACTTACATCTAAAGGATTGGATTTAGCAAATATAGTTTGGGAAGAATTTGTATAAATTTTTCCTAAATGCTTGACATTTATAAAAAAATATATTAAAATATATTACGTTACAAGAAGAAACAAATAGTTTCTCACCTTATTCTTGAAGGAAACAGGTTAAACATATTTTAAGTAGATGAAAGATTTTTCTATTTTTATGTTTAATTGGCTTGTAACAAAGTCAATTTTTTTTATTTGGAGGTGTTTTAAATAAAACAAGAATTACCGATTAACGAACAAATAAGAGCTAAAGAAGTACAATTAATAGGAGCTGAAGGAGAAAAAGTAGGAGTAGTTAGTTTAAATGAAGCTTTAGATAAAGCAGCAGATGCAAATTTAGATTTAGTGTTAGTAGCACCAAATGTTAATCCACCAGTTTGTAAAATAATGAACTATGGAAAATATAAATTTGAACAAGCTAAAAAAGAAAAAGAAGCTAAGAAAAAACAAAAAGTTTTAGAAGTTAAAGAAATAAGAGTTACTCCTAATATAGAAAAACACGATTTCGAATTTAAATGTAGAAATGCAAAAAAATTCATCGAAGATGGCAATAAAGTTAAAATAACAGTTAGATTTAGAGGAAGAGAAGTTAATAATGCTAAATCTGGTGAAGATGTTTTAAATAACTTTATTCAAGAATTAGAAGATGTTGCACAAGTTGAAAAAGCACCAAAACTTGAAGGAAGAAATATGTTTACAATATTAGCTAAAAAATCAGATAAATAATCTGAAAATATAAACAAAAAGAAATGAAAGGAGCGAAAGCAAATGCCAAAATTAAAAACAAACAAAGCAGCAAAAAAGAGATATTCTTTAACAGCTACAGGAAAAGTTAAAAGAACAAAATCAAATAGAAGACACTTATTAGCAAACAAAACAAGAAGACAAAAGAAATCTGGTAAAGTACAAAATGCTTACGCAGATAAAACATGTGAAAACACAATTAAAAAATTATTACCATATGGTAACTAAAAAAGAGGGACAATCCCTAAATTAAAAAAATTAAAAGTAAAAATGATTGAAAATAAGGAAGGTGAAAATAAATGGCAAGAGTAAAAACAGCAAGAACAACAAGAGCAAGACATAAAAAAGTATTAAAAAGAGCAAAAGGATATTATGGAGCAAAACATTATAGATTTAGAAATGCTAACCAAGCAGTAATGA
>CAMNMV010000028.1 GCA_946545015.1 uncultured Clostridium sp. | reverse complement strand
AACAGTAGGACAATATTATGGAAAGACAGTAAAAGAAATAGATGGAGTAGAATATGGATTGTTCTATGTAGATTATGAAGGAAAATATGGAGAAGCAGGAACAGTGTATTTAAGAGCAAAATCAAGTATAGAATATACAACTGTAAATGGTTATGACTCAGGTTCAGGATCAAGTTCAAGTTCAGATGCAAGTATAGATCCACCAGAAACTGCAATAGAAATAATGAAACAAATAAATCCAAATTGGGCAGAAAATAGAGGAAACAACTTATCAGCTAGTGAATATCTTGCAAGTGAAAGAGGAGCAGCATATTTATGTAATCAAGATAGTGATTCGCTATGGTCGGGAATAAGAAGTTCATTTGACTCAAACTATTTAAATTATGTAATAGGAGCACCAAGTGTAGAAATGTTCTTAGATTCATATAATGCAAAATATCCAAATTCAAGTCCAAAATATACAACAGCGTTTAGAAGCGCAGGACAAAATTATGAATATCCAGGATATTTATATTCAAATAATAATGGAAGTAGTTATAGCGATTATTATTCATATGCAATACAAGAAGGAGACTCAACAGTAGGAGAAATGTATAGAAATCCAAATGCTTGGGAGTGGCTGGCTTCTCCGTTGTCTGGCGACGATGATAACTATGTGTGCTATGTGGGCTATGGCGGTGCCTTGAACGCCACCGGCTGGGACAGCAGTCGTGGTGTGGCGCCTCTAGTTTCTCTAAAATCTGGAGTCGATTTGACTAATTAGTGGACTAGAAGAATTAGATAAATATGAATTAACTTATAATCAGAGACAAGAAGATATGCATGGCAGGCCTTGTGTCTGCCCTGCATCGCAAATATATTTTAAGTATACTTGTAAATTTATATAGTTATTAACGTGTGTCTTGTACATATTGAAATATCAAACTAATGTAATTTATGTTAGTTTGATATTTTTTCTTTTTATATTTTTTGTAATACTAAAAAATTTATAAAAATACTTGAAAAAATAAAAAAACATGATATAATATTAAACAATATAAAAATAAAAACGATAACAAGGACACGGTAAGTAGTGTAATATCTTAAAGAGAGCCAAGAATGGTGTGATTTGGCAAGTAAAAACTATTTATTATCACCTAGTTTGTTGCTAAACTGAAATTTAGTAAGTTAGCCGTATTTCTGCGTTAAAGAATAATTAAGAGAGTATAATTGTTATACTAAAATAGGTGGTACCGCGGAATATTATCCATTTCGTCCTAAATCAATAGGATGAGATGGATTTTTTGTTTTTAACAAAGGGGGAATTAAAATGTACAAGAAAGTTGAATTGACAGAAGACGGATTTGTAGGAATGGAAAGAGGAGTTTCAAAAGTATGGAAAGACAATAAAATAATAGATAAAAGTTTCCATATGAATAATGAAGGTAAAAGATATTTTACTTTTTATGATGGACCTCCAACAGCTAATGGTATGCCACATGCTGGACATATCATAACAAGAGTTATGAAAGACATTATTCCAAGATATAAATTAATGAAAGGATATAGTGTTGTAAGAAAGGCAGGATGGGATACACATGGTCTTCCTGTTGAACTTGAAATAGAAAAAAAATTAGGAATTTCAGGAAAAGAACAAATTGAAGAATATGGTGTAGAAAAATTCGTAAAAGAATGTAAAGAAAGTGTTTTCCAATATGTACATATTTGGGAAGAAATGACAAATAAAGTAGGATATTGGGTTGATATGGATGATCCATATATAACTTATGATAATAAATATATTGAATCAGTATGGTGGGCTTTATCTGAAATGTGGAAAAAAGGTCTTTTATATGAAGGACATAAAGTTATGCCATATTGTCCAAGATGTGGCACAGCACTTTCATCACATGAAGTTGCACAAGGATATAAAGATGTAAAAGATTTAACTTGTGTTGCTAAATTTAAAGTGTTAGATGGACAAAAAATTGGAGATAAAGAATTTGAAAAAAATACTTATATTTTAGCTTGGACAACAACACCTTGGACTTTGCCATCAAACTTAGCGTTATGTTTAAATAAATCGTATACATATGTTTTAGTAAAAGCTAATATTGGAACAGATGATGAACCTAAATATGAAAATTATATATTAGCTAAAGATTTACTAGAAGCAGTATTAAAAGAAACTCCTTATGAAATCGAAAAAGAATTTAAAGGAGAAGAATTACTTGGAACAAAATATGAACAACTAATGCCTTTTGGAAAAGTAGAAGGAAAAGCATTTGTAGTAATTCATGGCGACTATGTTAATTTAGAAGATGGTACAGGAATCGTTCATATCGCACCAGCATATGGTGAAGATGATAGTTTGGTTTCAAAACAAAATGGAATTGCGTTTATCAATTTAGTTGATAAATCAGGAAAATTTGTTGAAGAAGTTGAACCATGGGCTGGAAGATTTGTTAGAGATTGTAACGAAGATATTTGTAAATGGTTAGCTGAACAAAACAAGTTATTTAGTAAAGAAAAACATTTACACTCATATCCACACTGTTGGAGATGTGACACACCACTTTTATATTATCCAAAAGAGAGCTGGTTTGTTGCTATGAGCAAATTACGTGATGAGTTAGTTGAAAACAATAGCAAAGTAAATTGGTATCCAGAAACAATTAAAACAGGAAGATTTGGAAAATTCTTAGAAAATGTTATAGATTGGGGAATTTCAAGAGATAGATATTGGGGAACACCTCTTCCAATTTGGACATGTGAAGATGAAAATTGCGGACATAGAGAATGTATTGGATCAATTGAAGAATTGAAAGAAAAAGCTATTGATTGTCCAGATGATATTGAATTACATAAACCATATATAGATAATGTGTATTTGAAATGTCCAAAATGTGGAAAGAAAATGAAGAGAGCTAAAGAAGTAATTGATTGTTGGTTTGATTCAGGTTCAATGCCTTTTGCACAATGGCATTATCCATTTGAAAATAAAGAAATGTTTGAAAACAATTTCCCAGCACAATATATTTCAGAAGCTATAGATCAAACAAGAGGATGGTTCTATACATTAACTGCTATAGGAACAGCATTATTTAATAGAACTCCATTTGAAAACTGTATAGTATTAGGACATGTTTTAGATGGAAAAGGACAAAAAATGTCTAAATCTAAGAAAAATGGTGTTGATCCACTAGTATTATTAGATTCTGTTGGTGCTGATGCTACAAGATGGTACTTCTACACAGGATGTATGCCATGGTTATCTTCTAGATTATCTATAGAAAACGTACAAGAAAGCCAAAGAGGATTTTTAAGTACATTATGGAATGTATATTCGTTCTATGTTTTATATGCTGAAATTGATAAATTTAATCCATTGGAATATAAAGACTTTAAAGTAACAAATGTAATGGATAGATGGATAATTTCTAAATTAAATACTTTAGTAAAAGAAGTAGATGAAAAACTAAATAGTTATGATATAACAAATGCAGGTTTATTATTAGAGAACTTTACAGATGAATTATCTAACTGGTATGTTCGTAGAAATAGAGAAAGATTCTGGTCACAAGAACTAAATGATGAAAAAATAGGTGCATATGTAACTTTATATAAAGTATTAACAACTCTTGTAAAAGTTGCAGCTCCATTTGTACCATTTATTACAGAAGAAATTTATCAAAACTTAGTAGTTGGATTAGATAAAAATGCTCCAGAAAGTGTACATTTATGCTTATGGCCAGAAGTTGATGAAACAGCTATAGATAAAGATTTAGAAGCTGAAATGGGATTAGCATATAAGATAGTAAAACTAGGAAGAAGTGCAAGAAATTCAGCTAATATTAAAAATAGACAGCCATTATCAGAAATGTTAATATCTGTAGATAATTTACCACAATATTATGAAGATATTGTAAAAGAAGAATTAAATGTTAAGAAAATAGAACTTGGCGCTGAAATGTCAGAATATGTTGATTTCGAAATAAAACCAAATTTACCAGTATTAGGTAGAGAATATGGTAAATTAATTCCTAGAATTAAAGAAGAAATTGCTAAGAAAAATCAAATGGATTTAGCAAATACTGTTAAAAATGGTAAAGTTGAAGGTATTGAAATTGATGGAACAATAATTGAGCTAAATTCTGATAATTTATTAATAACAATGCAAGGAAAAGATGGTTTTGCATTTAGTGGAGAAGGAGAAGTTGGTGTTGTGTTAGATACACATATCACTCCAGAACTAAAAGAAGAAGGATATGTAAGAGAAGTTCTATCAAAAGTTCAAAATATGAGAAAAGACAAAGGATTCGAAGTTCTTGATAGAATTGTTTTATATGTTTCTGGAAATGAAACAATAGAAAATGTTGTTAAAAAATATGAAGAGACAATAAAACATGATACTCTTGCATTAGAAGTTAAATATAATGAAACAAGAGATACTTATACTGAAACAAACATTAATGGTGAAAGTGTAAATATTGATGTTGAAAAACAATAGAAGATTTCAAAAATATTGAGTTTGTTTACTTTTTAACTGTTTTATGCTAAAATAGATATAATCTATTTTGAAAGGAGTGTTCATACATGAACGCAATAGTAAGACCTGATGAAGAGATGTTGTTGAAACTCATTCGTTCAGCAATAAAACAGCAAAATGCTAGTTATTTGCGGAAGATAGATCAAACAATAAAAATGCGTGGAGCAGAAAAAATATTGCTTGATCTTCTAGTAGAAGAGTATGAACAATATCACATTCTCCTTGAAAAGGACAATATGAATGATGAACTTACAGGGAGAAACGATTAAGAACGGCTATGCCGTTCTTTTTCACATTATAGAGAGGATTAATGGAAAACAAAAGTTATAGGACATCTCCTGATTGTATATGATTACATGGGAGATGTTTTGTTATATGAAAATTGTAAGAGTTAATAAAAAAACACTATTTAAATTTAGTGGATTAATTATTTTTATATTAATTATTGGAATTGTTACTAATTCATTTGGTATGCAAAATTATTATAATATCGGATTTACTACAGGATTAACAACATCAAATTTAAATGTAAGAAGTGGACCAGGAACAAATTATAAAATAGTCACAACAATACCCAAAAATCAGTATATAAGAGTATTTGCTGGAGTGGGAGATTGGTATATTGTTCAAGTTGAAGGAGATTTTGTTGGGGCTGTTAGTAAAAAATATGTAAAACCAATTTATCCTAAAACTTCATCAAATAATGGAACAAATAATTCTACATCTGGTAGCACAGGTATATCAGGTTCGACATCGAATACAGCAGTATTATCTGCTGATGAACAAGAAGTTTTTGATTTGATAAATAAACAAAGAACCAATAATGGTTTGCGAGCTTTAAAGATAGATAGTGAAGTACAAAATGTTGCTAGAATAAAGGCAAAAGATATGGTACAGAATAATTATTTTTCACATACGTCGCCAACATATGGTTCACCATTTGATATGTTAAATAAATTTAAGGTATCATACAAAACAGCAGGAGAAAATATAGCAGGAAATTCAAATAATCAATCAGCTGTAACTGCTTGGATGAATTCTGCAGGGCATAAAGCAAATATTTTAAATAGTTCTTTTAATTATACGGGAATTGGGGTTGTTACTGGTAGCCAATATGGAAAAATTTATGTTCAAATGTTTATTGGAAAATAATAAAATTTTTGTTAAAAACATTTGACAAATTTATATCTTTAATAGATAATATATATATCAAATTATACGATAGAAAAAATGTGTAAAATTACAAAGGAGGAACCTATAAATGTACGTATTTAATAGGATTACAGTAAATCCACAATTACCAAAAAGGATTGATAAATTGCAAGAGGTTGCTAACAATTTATGGTGGTCATGGAATACTGAATTTTTGAGGTTATTTCAAAAAATTGATAGAGATTTGTGGGAAGAATCAAACAAAAACCCAGTTAAGTTCTTAAAAAGAGTTGATCAAGATAAACTAGAAGCAGCATCACAAAATATAGAATTTTTAAAAGAATATGATAGAGTAATAGATAATTTTGAAGCATATATTAATAGTAAAAATACATGGTTTTCTAGAGAATTTCCAAAAAATAAAAAAGATTTAATAGCATACTTTTCAGCAGAATATGGGCTAGATCAAACTCTACCTATTTATTCAGGAGGTCTTGGAATATTATCAGGTGATCACTTAAAATCTGCTAGTGATTTAGGTATTCCATTAGTAGCAGTAGGATTATTATATAAAAATGGTTATTTTAATCAAAAAATAAATGGATATGGTGAACAAGAAAATGAATATTATAATATTGATTTATACGATTTACCAATAAATCCTGTAAAAGATGAAAATGGTGATGATTTAACAATATATGTGAAATTCCCAAAAAGAAGACTATACTTAAAAGTATGGCAAATAAATGTAGGAAGAGTAAAACTATATTTATTGGATTCTGATATAGAAAAAAATAATGAAGAAGATAGAGATGTTACTTTAAGATTATATGGTGGAGATGAAGAAATGAGAATAAGACAAGAAATTGTCTTAGGTATGGCAGGTGTTAATTTGTTAAAAACACTTGGATTAGATCCAACTGTATATCATATGAACGAAGGACATTCATCATTCTTAACATTAGAAATTATTAAAAATATTATAGAAGAAAAACAAGTTACATTTGAAGTTGCAAAAGATATTGCAAGTTCTAAAACTGTATTTACAACTCATACACCAGTTCCAGCAGGAAATGATATATTCCCAATAGATTTGGTAGAAAGATATTTTAAAGATTTCTGGCCAAAACTTGGATTATCACGTGAAGAATTTTTAAAGCTAGGAATGAAACCAACAGAAGAATTAGAATATGGATTTAATATGGGAATTCTTGCATTAAAAATAGCAGGAAAGAAAAATGGAGTTAGTAAACTTCATGGAGCTGTTTCAAGAGAATTATTTGGAGAAGTTTGGCCAGAAATAGCCGCAAATGAATCACCAATTACTTATGTGACAAATGGAATTCATACTTGTTCATGGCTATCACCAAGACTTAAAGAATTATATAATAAATATTTAATGCCATATTGGCAAGATAGTATATATGATGATAAAACTTGGGAAAAGGCAAAAGAAATTCCAGATAATGAGCTTTGGGAAGCACATCAAGACAGAAAAAGAAAATTACTTGAATTAGTTAAAAAGAGCACAGTAGAAAGACTAAGAAGATCAAATTACAATTATGATGAAATAAATGATATAGTTTCAAAATTAAATCCAAATGTATTAACCATTGGATTCGCTAGAAGATTTGCAACATATAAAAGAGCTACATTAATATTTAAAGATATTGAAAGAATAACACAAATTTTAAATAATCAAGATATGCCTGTACAATTAATTTTTGCAGGAAAAGCTCATCCAAAAGATAGAGAAGGACAAGATTTGATAAAATATATTCATGAAATATCAATGATGCCACAATTTAAAGGAAAAATATTCTTGCTTGAAAATTATAATATAGCAATGTCAAGATACTTAGTTTCTGGTGTCGATGTATGGCTTAATAATCCTAGAAGACCTATGGAAGCTAGTGGAACAAGTGGACAGAAAGCATCTGTAAATGGTGTAATAAACTTTAGTGTACTAGATGGATGGTGGGCTGAAGGATATAACCAATATAATGGATGGACAATAGGAACAAATGCAGAATATGTATCATATGAAGAACAAGATAAAGCTGACAGTGAAAGTATGTATTATACATTAGAAAACAAAATTGTTCCAATGTATTATAATAAAAATGAAAATGGAATATCTTCAAAATGGTTAGAGATGATGAAAAACTCAATAATTACAACAGGAGGAAAATATAGTACAGCAAGAATGCTTGTAGACTATACAAAACAATTATATATACCATTATGTGATTTAACAAAAACATATTATAATGATTTAGAAAATGTAACAGAATATAATTCTTGGAAAAAGAGTTTATATTTAAATTGGAAAGATGTTAAAATTTCACAAGTAAATAATTTAGACAATATAACAATAGATGCTGGAAATAATATTGAAGTTAAATGTGAAGTCGAACTTCCAAATATAAATAAAGAAAATGTTGATGTTGAAGTTTATTATGGAAAAATATTAGATAATGGAATAGTTGAAAATGTAAGTATAATTCCTATGACTCTTGAAAGGGAAGATGAAGCAAGTAAAAAATATTATTATACTGCAAAAATAGAACTTTCAACAGGTGGAAATTATGGATATACATTTAGGGTTATGCCAAAACATGAAATGCTTCTTGAACCAACAAATCTAAATTTAGTAAAATGGATAACACAATAATTAGTATAGTATTACTTTTCTCAATGAATTTTAAATTTGTATAGAAAAGGAGAAAATAAAATGCAAGGTTATAGCAAGCGGAATAACTCTAATTGCATTAATTATTACTATTATAGTTTTATTGATATTGGCTCGGAGTAACAATAAGTTTATTAACAACAATGGATTCTGCTCCGGCCAAAGCAAATGAAGCAGAACAAAAAAATTATATTGGTTCAGCCAAAGAACAAATAGAATTAATGGTTGTTAATGCAAAAACAGAGGCATATGAAGAAGTATATGTTAAAAATAGTGCTTCGGGTCAAGAAATATCTGATTTTATTGGAAAAATAGTAATTAAATCAGTTGCGGAGCAAATTCAAAGCAATAACCAAATTGGAAAAGCAACCGTAGAAATAACAGGTTATGGAACAAATGAGAATGTTACGAATAATGCTCAAATAACAATAACGACAAATGATCTTATATTAGAAGGAACAATTACTGTACAAAATGGTATATTAACATGGGGAGAGATTGGAACTAATAATGTTATGAAAGCAAGTGATGTTTTGCCTAAATCAACAGATTCAACGGAGAGTCCATATGTAATCTATAAGGCAGGAAAAAATATAGATGATAAAACAAATGGAGAAACAAATGAAATCCTATGTAGAGTGTTATATAATGATGATACACACGGATTACAATTGATAGCGGTAAATCCAGTAACAGATGTTAAATTAGGAAAAACTGATCCTAAAGCCAAGGCAGCATTAATAGCAGTTGAAGGAAGTAGTAACCTAAGTGAATTAAAAATAGCTAAAACTTCATACAATAATGCTATAACATATTTAAATGAATATGCTGAAGAATATAGAAATAAAACGGATGGAATAGCAATAGATTCAAGATGTGTAGGGAGTTTAGCTACAGTGGGTAAAAATACTTCTGGTGCTATTATAGGATTTGATAAAAAGAATAATCCAGATGATTTGGTGGAAAATATAGATAATCCAACAGATGAGGAAAAAAATTTATATTTATTTAATGCAAATAGTACTAGTTTTAATTTAGAAGATTATAATGGAAAATATTTTAAATCTGATTCAAACTATACAGATGATGAAAATAGATTAAAAGCATCAGGAGGGATAGATGCATATAAATTTACTAAAAAAGCTGATGGTTCAAATGCAACATCATCAGACTACTATTGGTTAGCTTCTCGCAATGCACTTAAGCTTTATGGTGGGGCGATTGTATGGTTTTCCGTTTGTGATATAGATGCAGAAAATGGAGCTAATAGGCATAACGAAATATTATGGGGAGTTGAAAACGGTGCAGAGGTTCTGTATCCTGAGAGAATACAAGGACTTCGCCCGGTATTTCTTCTGGATTCTAATGTTAAATTGGTAGGAACAGGAGATAACTTAGGTTCAGAGGCTAATCCTTATAGATTAAAAAAATAAATTTGAAGAAATAAAATTAAAAAGAAGCAAAATTAAAAATAAAATAATAATTAAAAAAATCGGCTTATGTCGATTTTTTTACATTATTATTAATTTATGAGTGAAATCTAAATTGCTCCAAGAATCTGAATCGTAACCAATTGTATATACATTTGTTGCAAATATGTCTTTACTAAATAAAATATCTAAATTTCTGTTTTTGTTTTTAGCCTTATTATTAGCATCAACAAATTTTTTAACTGATGTAATAATATTAAGTTTTGGATTTGCTTTTGAAATTTCAGAGAGAAGATATTTACCATTTTCATTAAAACCTAAAACTCGTATATAAGGAGTGGTTACTTTTTTAGATGCTTCAATATCTTTTTTTGTTATTCCAAGTAAACTATATAACATGATTCTTTGAATTCTAGTAGATGTATATCTTTTTGATTTTATTATATTTAAAAATTCTATTGCAGTATTACAAGAACTTGCAGCTTCTTTTATAGCAAATTCTAAACCTTCTGATACATCAGGTAGATTTCTAATTTCTTCAATTGGCATTTTTCTTAAATTATAGATAATTTCTTTTTCAAAAGTTGAAATATCAGGTATTGCATGTCCCATCTTAATGTTTTGAATTAATATTGCTAATGAACTTTGAGGCATAAGTTGTGGTAATATATTAAATCCATTGTTTTTTAAAATATTTCTTATAGCAGTACTGCTGGCTATATTGTTTGTGAATTTTTTACTGTTATAATCAGATTCAAATCTTCCAATTGCATAAGGCTTAATATTGCTTTTATGACGTTTTAATGCTTTTAAATATTCTATTGCAAGAATATTATTTGGAGATGCTAATATTGTCTTTATATTTTTTTGATCATTTAAATACATCATTAAAGCGTTTTCACGAGCTTTAGGAAAAGGTAACCCTTTATCTAATTCAATAGATAATAATGCTTTATATTCTTTTGGTTCATTATAAAGTATTTCAGCTAAATGATCTAATATTTGTAAATTTGGAGTCTCGGCTCCAAAAGAAACAAAATCAACAACTTTTAAAGAATCTAAAATTTTTATTGCACCATCAGCAAAGTTTTCTGCACTTGAAGTTGCGTAAACAGTTGGAAGTTCAATAACTAAATCAACACCATTTGCAATTGCCATTTGAGCTTTCGACCATTTATCAACTAATGATGTAGAACCACGTTGAGTAAAATTTCCACCAATTATAGCAATACTATATTCAGAATCTGTATCTTTTTTTGATTTATTCAAATGATACAAATGCCCATTATGAAATGGATTGTATTCTGCGATAATTCCTAAAACATTTGCCATTGTTTTTTCCTTTCTATTGTACAAAATAATTTTTATTGTTATAATGTTATCACAAAATAGATAAAAATACAACAAAAACTTAGTTTTATTTAATTATGAAAGGAAATATAGATTATGGAGAAAGTAACAATATATACAGATGGTGCATGCTCTGGAAATCCGGGCCCAGGAGGATGGGGAGCGGTATTATTTTATAAAGAAAATAAAAAAGAAATATGGGGTAACAAAAATGATACAACAAATAATATAATGGAACTTACAGCTGTAATTGAAGCATTAAAGATGCTTAAATTTCCTTGTGAAGTTGATCTATATAGTGACAGTGCTTATGTTGTTAATGGATTTGAACAAGGATGGATTTATGGTTGGATAAAAAATAACTGGCAAAATAGTAATAAAGAACCTGTAAAAAATAAGGAATTGTGGCAAGAACTATATTCACTTACTAAAACACATAAAGTTAACTTTATTAAAGTAAAAGGGCATAGTGATAATGAATATAATAATAGATGTGATGAATTAGCTAGAAATGCAATTAAAGAATTATAAAGTGCTTGAGTTTCAATACTTTTATCATATATTACAATAATGTTACAATTATAATATAATTTTGTAACATTATTGAAAATACATAAGATTTGGAATATAATTTAGCTAAATGAAAAGTTACATAGGAGGAAGATTATGGGGGAATTTCAAAAGTATATAATGGACCCAGATAAAGACTTAACAACTAAGATGGATATAATATTAAGATTAAAAAAACTCCTAAAAGAAAAAAGAGGGGAAACAATATTTTTTGACAAATCTGTTGTTTTTAAAACAGAAATTGCCAGAATGTTTATAGATTATATGCACATTGATGTTGATAGAGATTTGGTTTTAACAGCTTGTTTGTTGTGTAATTGTAAGAAGGTTGACAATTCTCAAAAATTAGGTAAATTGCATACATATGCAAAAGAAGGAGCCGATTATCTACTTAATATAGGCTTTGATCCAAGATTTTGTAGAATTTGTGAAGGCGTAAATAGATATAGTGATTTAAAAGTTAGAGAACCAGAAAGTGATATTTTAGAATTAGTTGATCACTTTGGAGGTATGATGCTAGACAGACCAGAAAGAGCTGGATTTAGCCCTGAACAAGCTTTGGTACAAATGGAAAGAGCTAACTTAAAAGATGCAAATAATAGATATTTAAGTAAATTTCATGACTTTGTATATATGATTCAGGAGGTAGAAATATGAGTGAAATAGTTAAATTAGGATCAATATCACATCCACCAGTAGAAAAATTAGCAAATGCTATAAATAAGATACCAAATACTGATGAAGGAATACGTAATGCTATAAAGATAGTTAAAGAGGAACAAACATTAACAGATGAAACTATGAGAAATTATATGAATCGACATATGGAAAATTCTGAAGTTAATAAAGAAAATGCAGTAAAAGATGTAAGAAGAGCTATGTTTGATGGAACAGGTAATGCTGCTAGAACTGTAAACCAAAGATTAAATGAAGACTTCGAAAGATAAAATATAAACAATAAACTAAAGATAAAGCGACTATTATGTAGTCGCTAATTTAATGTTATATAAAATAGATAAGGAGAATTGAAATGTACGAAATTTTTGCAGATTTACATATACATATAGGAAGAGCTGAAAACGGAAAACCAGTTAAAATCACAGCAGCAAAATCATTAAACTTTGCTAATATTGCTAAAGAATGTGCTGAAAGAAAAGGGATAAATGTTTGTGGAGTAATCGACTGTGCTTCGCCTTATGTAATAGAAGATATAGAAAATTTCTTAAAGACAGGAGATGCTTATGAGCTAAAAGATGGAGGAATTATATATAAAGATAAAGTATGTATAATTTTAGGAAGTGAAGTGGAAACTTCAGAAGTAAGTAGAACTGGTAAAAAAGGTGCAGCACATAATTTGTGTTATTTCCCACATTTATCAGATATTAAAGCTTTTTCAAAAGAATTAAGTATGCATTTAAAAAATATAACTTTAAGTACTCAAAGAACAGATCTTTCTGGTTATGAGCTTATTGATATAGTTGAAAAATATAATGGAATATTAGTTCCAGCTCATGCTTTCACACCATTTAAGAGCTATTATGGAAATTGTGTTGATAGAATGAAAGATATTTTTAAAGAAAAATTTGATAAAATTTTTGCAGTAGAATTAGGATTGAGTTCTGATACATATTTGGCTGATATGATATCAGAGTTAGAAGATAAAACATTTGTAACAAATTCAGATGCCCATTCTCTTCCTAAGATTGCTCGTGAATACAATAAAATGCAAGTTGAAGATATTTCTTTCAAAGAGATTGTAAAAGCATTAAAAAATGAAGATGGAAGGAAGATTGTTGCTAATTATGGATTAGATCCAAAACTTGGTAAATATCATAGAACACATTGCGATAATTGTGATCAAACAATAGAAACAAAAGAACCTGTGACTGTTTGTCCACACTGTGGAAGCGATAAAGTTACATTTGGAGTTTTTGATAGAATAGAATTAATAAAAGATAAAAAAGAATCAAAAAGTCCTAAAAATAGACCACCATATATATATCAAATACCATTACAATTTATACCAGGTGTTGGTGGAAAAACAATTGATACATTATTAAAAGCATTTGATACAGAAATGAATATTTTACATAATTTATCAGTTGATGACATAGAAGCTGTTGTTGGTTCAAAAGCTGCTATAAATATTGATAATGCAAGAGCTGGTAATATGACAGTACATGCTGGTGGCGGCGGAAACTATGGAAAAGTAGAAACAAAAAAATAATAAGTTCTAAAACTTCTTATATCGAATACACATTATGTAGAAAGGTATAAGGAGAAAAGAAAATGAAGAACTACAGAAAAAAATTTAAAATTAAGGATATTATTTTTGAGCATATAATTGAAAATAAAAAAGGTTATTTAATTATTCTTGTTTTATTCCTTATTGGAATATTTTTAGGAGTTTTATTTATAAATAATTCTAGTGAAGAACAATTAGAAAATATTAATAATTATATAAAAAGTTTTGTAGATAAGTTTAACTCTATACAAGATTTAAATAGTGGAATTTTATTAAAAGATAGTATAATACAAATTGGCATTTTTGCTATTAGCATTTGGTTTTTAGGAACAACTTTAATTCGGTATTCCAATTGTATTTGGAGTTATTATATATAAAGGTTTTTGCTTAGGGTATACAATTTCAGCATTTTCAGTTGCCTTAGGAACAGGAAAAGGAATAGTCTTTGGACTTAGTAATTTATTACTGCAAAATATAATAATAATACCAGTTATGTTTGCTATGTGTGTGAGTTGTTTTAAATTGTACAAATCAATTGTCAAAGATAAGCGAAGAGAAAATGTTAAAACAGAAATTATACGACATACAATATTTTGTTTAGTAATGTTAATTTTGCTTATACTCTCATCAGTGATAGAAGTTTTCATATCAGATAATATGACGAAAATGATAATAAAGTATTTCTGAGTAGATAATAAAACATAAAAAATGAATAAAAAACGTTAAAAACTATTTACAATTTAATTAATGTTTGATATAACATATATAGTTTATGTAAAGATATTATTTTAATATAGAATAGGGGTAGAATAATGGAAAAACAATTAAAACTTTTTTTTGAATTTTTGGAAAATGATAAAAAATTATCAAACAATACTCTTCAATCATACAAAAGGGATTTAAAACAATTTAAAGAATATTTAGATAAAAATGATAAAACTTATAATAAACTAATTGAAAATGATATGAAAGATTACATAAATTTTCTTCAAGAAATAGGAAAAAAAGCATCTACAATTTCTAGATGCATTGCTTCAATAAGATCATTCTATCAATATGAATTAAAAAATAAAAAAATAAAAGTAGATCCAACAGATAATATACAATCACCAAAAATAGAAAAAAGAGTTCCTAGTGTATTATCTTCTAAAGAAGTAGCTTTATTATTAGAACAACCTAAAGATGTTGATTTAAAGGGAATTAGAGATAAAGCTATGCTTGAATTTGCTTATGCAACAGGAATGCGAGTAACAGAAATAATTTCATTAAATATGGAAGATGTAAATTTAGAAGAAGGATATGTTGTTTGTAAAAATGGAAATAAACAAAGAAACATTCCTTTAGGAACAATGTCTTTAAAAGCTTTGAAAGAATATGTTGAAAATGCTAGAGATATATTAATTAAAAATGAAAATGAAAAAGCTTTATTTGTTAATATAAATGGAAAAAGATTAACAAGACAAGGTTTTTGGAAAATTATAAAATATTATAAAGAACAAGCTCATATAACAAAAGATATAACACCACATGTATTAAGACATTCTTTTGCAACACATTTATTACAAAATGGTGCTGATTTAAAAGCAATTCAAACAATGCTTGGACATTCAGATATATCTTCAACACAAGTTTATATGCAATTCCAAGATGAAGGATTAAAAAATATATACAAAAAAGCACATCCAAGAGCTTAATCTTTTTGAGAAAATTTTAAAGAATATATGCAGAAATAAATAGAATAGAATTAAAATATAAAGTTTCATAATTATTAAAAATAGTTATGAAACTTATTTTTTTACTAGACAAATTAAGGCTTTAAAGATATAATAAATATGTCAAAAAATATGTGCTAAGAGGGGATTTTATGAAAATAAAAAAAGAAGAAATAAACAAATATATTAACACACCATTTTTTGTAGTATTTATTGGAATAATAATATTAATAAAAACTTTATTTTTTTATAATAATACGATTGCAATAAATGAACCAATTGATATGAATACATTTTTAGGTACAGTATCATTCATAGTTGTAATTGTATCAATTGTAGATATTTTGCCTAATAGGTCAAGGATGATTACTATTTTAATTATAGATTTATTACTTAGTATATTATTGTTTGCTGATAATATCTATTATTCTTTTTCGAATAATGTATTATCAGTAGCACAAATTGATAATTTACAATATGGTGGAGAAATAATGAAAACTCTACCATCATTATTAGAATTTAAGCAAATATTATATTTTCTAGATTTAATAATAATATCATTATTACTTATTTGTAGGGTTGTAAAAATACAAAAAGTAAATGAAAAACAAAAAATACTTTATATCTTCAAGGGTGTTTATGCGCTTATTGCAGTATTAATATTTTGTTTTATAAGTTGGGATTATATAGATCAAGGAACTAAAATTCAATATAATAAAGATGAACAAATCAGAAAATCTACAATTTTAGGTTACCATATATCTGATTTCATTAATGAAGCAAACATATCTAAAAAAGCAGTATATAAGAATTATGATGATTTTAAGAAAGAATATGATAATTTTAAAAGTGATTTAGAAGAAGATTATGGTGAAATTAAATATGATTTTAAAGAATTAGCTAAAGATAAAAATATTATATTAGTTCAACTAGAATCAATTCAGGAATTTGTTGTAGATGCGAAAATCAATGAAAAAGAAATAACACCTAATTTTAATAAATTCTTAAAGGAAAATATAGAATTTACAAATATGCATATGCAAAGTTATACAACAACAGCTGATTCAGAACATACAGTTACAACTTCTACATATCCATTAGAAAATGGAATGTCTTTTGCAAAATATTATACAAATGATTATGATGATATTTTTAAAATGTATCATGATAATAATTATTTTACTTCTTATATGCATGGGAATTATCCATATTTTTGGAATAGAGGAAATGTATATGGAAGAATGGCAATTGATAAGAATGAATTTAAAGATGATTTTTCAGATTTATCAGAAAATATAAATGGAGATTTATCAGATGAACTTTTATATATTGGTGCTGTAGATAAACTAAAAGAATACAAAAAGCCATTTTTTGCAGAAATAGTTTCTGCTTCTTCACATACACCTTTTATATTAGAAGGGTTGCAAGATAGAAGCAAAGTAAATATAGATGTAGGGAAATATAAAGGAACTTATTTTGGAAATTATTTAGAAGCCGTAAATTACGCTGACTATGCATTTGGAGTATTTATTGATAAATTAAAACAAGAAGGATTATATGATGATTCTGTGATTCTAATATATGGTGATCACAATGGATTAACAATGTATGATGAAGAATTATTAGATTACTTAAAACAAGAAAATCCAAATTTAACTGATGTTGATATTAAATTAGCATTTACTAGAGTAGCTTGTGGATTAAAAATACCAGGAGTAGAACATGTTAAAATAGAAAAAATGATAAATAAATTAGATGTAAAGCCAACATTAGCATATTTAAGTGGAATTCAAGATGGAGTATCTTTAGGAACAAATATGTTTGGAAGCAAGAACTATGTATGTCTAAATAATGAAAGAATTATAACAGATAAATATTATTTTGATAGAAATTGGTATGATATCCAAACAGGAAATATGCTAGATGAAAGTAACGTAACTGAAAAAACTAAAAAAGAATTAATCAAATATGAAAATGAAATGAAAAAAATATTGGATTTATCAATGTCAGTTACTTTAAATAATCTATTACAAAGAAAATAAAACTAGGAGAAAAAACTATGGATGAAAATAATCTTATGAGTCCTGAACTTGAAAATGGAATTGAAGAAAGATTAGAAAATACTTTACGACCACAAACTTTAGAAGAATATATAGGACAAAATAAAGTTAAAGAAAATATGAAAATATATATTGAGGCAGCCAAAAAAAGAAAAGAAGCACTAGACCATGTGCTTCTTTATGGACCTCCAGGATTAGGTAAAACTACATTATCTAATATTATTGCAAATGAAATGGAATCAAATATTAAAATAACATCAGGACCTGCAATAGAAAAACCAGGAGATTTGGCATCTATTTTAACTAACTTATCAGAATATGATATTTTATTTATAGATGAAATACATAGACTAAATAAAAACATAGAAGAAATATTATATCCTGCAATGGAAGATTATACATTAGATATAATGATTGGAAAAGGTCCAAGTGCAAGATCAATAAGATTAGATTTACCAAAGTTCACATTAATTGGTGCAACTACAAAAGCGGGTTCACTTACAACACCGCTTAGAGATAGATTTGGTATAGTTCATAGACTTGAATTATATTCTATTGAAGATTTAACAACAAT
>CAMNMV010000027.1 GCA_946545015.1 uncultured Clostridium sp. | reverse complement strand
TCGACTTTTTTGGTGCACCCAGAGGGATTCGAACCCCCGACCTTCCGGTTCGTAGTTGGCTTTTTCTCTCCAATAGCACCTTATACAAGTACTTACTGCTATAAGCATTATAGCTTACAGTTGTTTACATGTCAATGGTTTGGAGATTTTTTGAAAATTTAAAATGATTTATTATGGTTTAAAATAATTCAAATAAGATTATTATAAAACGACTTTTGGGGGAATTTGGGGGCAACTCAAATAACTTCTGGGGGAATTTTGGGGGAAATTGTAAAAGTACTGATTTTAAAGCATTTTTTCATTCCCCTAACAAAAAATATATTCCCCCAACTATATTTTATAAAAATCATAAAAATATAATCAAAAAGGAGAATGAATTTATGCTTTTATTTATTTTAGGATTATTTTTAGGGGCTAATCTTAGCCTCTTTTTATATGCCTGTATATTAGCAGGAAAAAAATCAGATGAATAATTTTTATGAGAGGAGTTAAATTTTGGATGAAAATATTAAAAGTAGTTATTATTCCATTTTACCAGCAGTTGTTAGATATGATAAAGATTTAACAGATAAAGCTAAGTTATTGTATAGTGAAATCACTTGTCTGTGCAATAAAGAAGGATATTGTTTTGCTACAAATAATTATTTTGCTAATTTATATAATTGCACTCCTCGAGCAATACAATTTACAATATCTAAGTTACAAGAAAAAGGCTATATAAGAATAATTGTAGAAAATAATTACCAAAGAAAAATATATTTAACAGATGCACTAGGGTATGAAAAAATTTTCACCCCACCCCACGAAAATAATTTCATAGGAGGGTATGAAAAAAATTTCACCCATAATAATATAAAATATAATATAGATGATTTATTTATTTTAATTATAAATAATAGCAATAAAATTTCAAATGAATTTTATTCAAATTTGAAAAGGCTTGAGTTTATATATCCTAAAAAAATTATAAATACTATGGAACAGGCTAATTTGATAAAATTAAAAGAAATCATTTATACTTTATTTTTAATATACAATAGCAATTTTAAAAGTATTATGTGTAAGTTTGATAGAGAAATTTTGGTAAATTTATATTTAACTTGCAAAGATCATAATACAGATGACTTTTTTAATTATTACAGACAATCTATTATAAATAAATACATAGACACATCATAAAGGAGTTTTGATATATGCTAAATAATTATATAAATAATTTTGAAACTACAATATCAGCAATTTTATTTTATGGCTTTAAATATACTTTATTATTACTTGTGATTCTTTTAATACTATCTCTTATATTGCTAATAGTCGGATGTATTATAAAATCACAAACAATTAAATCGAAATTTTTAAAAATTGTACCAGGCTTATTACTAAGTCTTATTTTTTTACTTCTTTTGCCTTACATTTTAGTACAATTTAAAAATTTATTATAAATAGTGCTTTCCTTAATTTGCCTTATCAAAAAGTTAAGGAGATGATGTTTTATGAATGTTACAAAAGGAAAAAAGAAACTTATTGCAAAATTATCAAGCATTGGAGCAACAATTACATTGTTATTAATTCAATGTAATCAATGTTTTGCTGAAAGTATTGGAACAGCTGAAGTGCAAACTGCAACAGATAATATTAAAAGAGTTATCACAAGTATTGCAATGCCACTAGGCCGGAGTTTTAATTTTTGCAAGTGTAGTTGTTGCAGCATTAAAAATGATTGCCAACTCAAATAATCCACAAAAACGAGCAGAATCTATTGGAGCTTTAGCTTGGATATGTGGTGGTGGTGTAATTTTAGGTGCTTCACTTATTATTGCTGGAATTATTATCAATGTGGCTACAAACAATAGTGGCACATTGCTTGGAAGTTAGGTGATTTACAGTGAGAGTGTTTAAAATTCCATTTGATATTAAAAGAGAAGAAAAAATATTTGGTGGATATTTGAGTCTAAGACAAGTTTTATATTTAATGCTTGCTACAGCAAGTTTAGGAATCCTCGCTACCCCACTAAATATTATTATAAAAATATTTATTATCACTATAATTGCTACATTCTTTCTACTTTGTGCTTTTCTAAAAATAAATGAGCAAAATTTTGATAAGTTATTTTTATATGCTACAAAATACATTGTTCGTAGAAAAAAATTCAAATATGAGAGGTGCTTGAAATGATAATAATGTTTATTTTTCTTGGATTAACTATTGTGTTTATCATTGGTACAGCTATTTATTTAAACAAAAGCAAAAAGCAAAACGGATTTACACAAAATATTGATAAAAAAGAAAATCAAGGCAAAAAAGTAGACAAAAAGAAATTAGAAAATATTTTTAATTTTAAAATAAAAGATAATATGATTTGCATTGGTAACAGATATTCAAATATTATTAGACTTGGCAACATTGATTATAATATGCTTTCTGTTTCTGAACAGGATTCTATTGAAAATATTTTAATACAAACATCACTTTCAATAGATTATCCAGTTCAATTTTTTAGCACAACTGAATACATAGACACAAGCAAAGTTATTCAACTTATGAAAAAGAATAAAAATACAAATGAAAAAATTGAAGAATATAAAAATTATTTGATAGATTACTTACAAAATTTAATGGAAAATAGGACTATTTCTGTTGTTAGAAGTTATGCAATTATTAGTTATGATGGAACTTCACAAGATGCAATACAAGAATTAAACAGAAAATCATTATCTTTTACAAGTAGTTTATTAAGAGCAAAAATAGTATGCGAAATTCTTACTGAAGATGAAATTTATAATTTAATTTATAAAGAATTAAATAAAAATTCAACCATCAATATTAGTAATTTACAAGGAGGTGGAAAAAACTTATATGTTGGTAAAAAACAAAAAGCAAAAAGAAATAAACATATTTGAAAATGTACCTAAAATCTCTGATTTACTTATTCCAGATGAACTACAAGAAAAAGTAGATTATTTAAAACTTGGCTATAATAAATTTACGAGAATATTTGTAATGACAATTTATCCTGAACAAACTTGGGTTAGTTGGCTGGATGATTTGTTTGCTATTGGAAATATCAATATTTCTGTAAAAATAGAGCCTTCTATAAATGGAAATGTTATAAATCAATTAACAAAGAAATTAGTACAAGCACAAAGTGAGTATGCAACCTATTCAAGGCAAGGTAATATATTGCATTTGCCAGAATTAGAAAAACAAATTGGAGATTTAGAAGATCTGCGAATGCTAATACAAACTAATCAAGATAAATTATTTTATGCAACAATTTTTATATCTCTAAATGCTGAAAGTTTAAAAGAATTAAATGAGAAAACAAAAATATTAGAAAGTGAACTAAATAAAAAAACAGCAATGATAAGGACTTTAACTTTTAGACAGTTAGAAGGCTATAAAACAATTCTTCCAACTAATGAATATCCAATTTCAAATTATGAAAGAAATATGGTTGCTGGCCGGTGTTGCAACATTGATACCTATTTCAACTCCTAATCTATCACATGATAAAGGTATATTTGTAGGAAGAAATATTTATACAAATGCACCTGTTTATATTGATACTTTTTGCGGTCCTCCTACGCTTCCTAATCCACACGTATTTATTTGTGGTACAAGTGGTGGCGGAAAAAGTGTAGCTTTAAAAACATTAACTGCTAGAAATATTGCTACTACTGGATGCGGAGCATTCTTTATTGATGTTGAGCGGTGAATATTCAAACCTTACTAAAATGCTTGGTGGAAAGGTAATAAAAATTGAACAAGGAAAACCTGCAGGAATAAATCCATTTGAACTAGAAGCAGATTACAAAGGTAAAGAAAAATTTTTAAATATACTTGATAAAGTAGCAGAAATTAGAGCCTTAATTGCAACAATATGCAGAAATTATGGTCGAACACTTACAGGAACAGAAAATACTGAAATTGAAATAATAGTAAATCAATTATATAGTGAAAAAGGTATTACAAGTGATGTAAATTCGCTTTATGAGAAAAAAGGTGGAAAACTTGATAATGGTAAATATGTAGTAGGTAAAATAGAAAAGAAAATGCCTACACTTACAGATTTTCATAATAAATTAGTACAGCGTGGTAAATGTAAAGAATTAGCAGATATTTTAATACCATTTCTAAAGGGCAATTCATTAGGAATATTTGATTGTGAAAGTAAAATTACATCTTCTGAAGATATTATTTGCTTTGATATGAGTGAGATTAAAGATGAATTTACAAAATTATATTCTTCTTTTGTTATCTTAACTTGGGTATGGCAAAAATATGTACTAAAAAATAGAGAAAAGAAAAAAATCATAGTTTGCGATGAAGCTTGGTTATTTTTAAAATATCAAGAATCCGCAGACTTCCTTGTGAATGTTGCTCGCCGACGGTCGTAAGTATAATGTTCCATTATTCATTCGGTAGCCAATTTATTGATGAATTTTTAAGTTCTGAAGAACGGAAAAACCATTATAAATATATGTTCAACAAGATATTTATTTAAGCAAAGTCCTGGATCAGTCGATGAAGTTGTGGATTTTTTCAATTTATCTGAAGGTACAAAAAACTTTTTAACTGCGGCAACTCCTGGTCAATGTGTAATAAGTTTAAATAATACTGTTACTGCAATAAAATTTATTATAACAAAATATGAAGAAACCTTTGTATTTACTTAAAATTGGAGGTGAAAAAATTGAATAAATTATTTAAAAGTTTTGTAATAGTAGTTACAATGCTTTTTTTATTATCTCCTATATGTTTTGGGGCAACTCCTGAACTAAAAAAACAAATAAAAAAAGAAGATGGATCTTTATTTGAAAAAATCATTGCGGAATGCATTGGTGGAATTGCGGAAACAGTCCTAGATTTTACAACACGGAGAAAAAGCAAATGTAGGATTTAAAGATTATGACGAACTTATTTTTAATAACAAACAGGCAAATGATAGTTTATCACCTTTTACCAATGAATTATGGTCTAAGACTATGAAATGGTATCAAATTTTTAGTATTATTTCTGGGACATTGATATTAATTGCAGTATTTATATTGGCTTTTAAGATGATAAATGCAGGTATGAATACTGCTAAAAAGAATGAAGCAAAAGAAAATTTAATGCGATTATGTTTTGGTGGTGTTGCAATAGCTCTTGCTCCTTTATTTATTAGATTTTTGCTTTATATGAATAATAGTCTAGTATATTTATTAGTTACAGCAGCAAATACTGGAGCACTAGATGCAACACTTGGAAACAGTATGCTAACAAGTATAAAAACAGGAAATGCCATTTCAACAGCACTTGTTATTGCAATGTTTATATATTTATTTGTAAAACTAAATATTAAATTTATAGTTAGACAATTTACAATAATAATATTTACTATTTTTACACCTATTGCTTGTGGTTTATGGATAATAAACAAAAATGTAACTGCTGCTAGTATTTGGGCTGGTCAAATTATTATGAATATTTTTATGCAATTTATATATTGCTTTTTATTCTTAATATATCTTGCATTTTTGCCATCTGGTGGTGGCTGGGCAATCTCTTTAATATGGGCTATGATGATACTTCCACTTGCTGATACATTACAAAATTGCTTACAAAATCTAACTTCAAGAATTGCTGGTATTGATAATGAACAAATGACTAATAGAGTTCTTGGAACAGGTGCTATGCTTGGTTTTGGATTAGGTGCTATTAAAGAACAATTTAAAACTCCTGATATTCCAAGTAAATCATCTAACAATGGAACTGATAATAATTCTAATAATGGACTAAAAGGCATTATATCAAGAGCAAAATCATTTATAAATCCAGTAACAAACTTATCGGATGAGAAAGATTACAATGGAAATATAAATCCTATAAGGGATGTAATAACACCTACAAAGGAAAATAAACAGGAAAATGTAACAATGCCAAAATCTGAAATGAATAATAAAAATAATATGAGTAATGGAAAAATAACACCAAAAGCTATTGTAAAAAATGTTGCAAATGTTGGATTAAAAGGAACAAAAGCATATTTGAGTGTAGGTGCAAAAATGGCTGAAGGCGATTTTAGTTCATATAAATATAAAAAGCAAACATCTTATAACAATAAAAATAAGTCTATGCAAAATACTGAATATTTAAACAATATAAGCAATTTGCAGAAAGGGGCTGAAAATGAGTTTAAAGGAAAAAACGAAGAATGAAATTAAAAAGAAATTCAAAAAAATCGTTTTTAAAATAATTAAACCATTTATTCCTTTTATTATAGTAATTTTTTTAATTGTTTTAGCAGTATGCACAGTAGTAGACTCTATGTTTACAACAGAAGATGATATGCAAATGGCAGAAAAACTTTCAAGTGAAGATTACGAAGCACAATATGCAGAATGGCTAAAAGATAAAGAAACAACACCCAGCACTATAATAACTGATGGTAAAAGTCTTGTTCCTACACGGTATGTTTACTTGGCCAATACCTGGTTATACATTAATTACATCACATTTTGGAATGAGAACTCATCCAATTACGGGAGTATATAAATTACATAGTGGTACAGATGTTGGAGCACCTATTCGGAGCAAATTTTGTGGCAATGGCTGATGGTACTGTTATATCTGCTAAATATAGCAATTCTTATGGAAACATGGTAATGATAGACCATCGGCAATAATATTGTAACTTTATATGCACATGGTTCTGAAATCTTAGTACAAACAGGACAAATAGTAAAACAAGGAGAGCCAGTTTTAAAAGTTGGCTCAACTGGTTACTCAACAGGTGCACATGCACATTTTGAGGTTAGAATAAATGGGAGTTTTGTAAATCCTGAAACTTATTTTAAATAGGAGGTCTAAAAAATGGTTTTAATTTTCACAGATAATGAAATATTAAACAAAGATTTGAACAAAAATATTGAAAATAGTAGAGTTGTATATTATCCAGATTACATATTGGAAGAAAAAGAAGCAAATGTTTTAATTGCTACATTACAACCCAATAAGTACAATTTTAAAGACTTTATGTTTAAAGTTAGAGAAAAAAATATAAGAGTAATTTTAATTCTTGAAAATGAACAAATCCCAGAATTAAAAGATGCTCTTTTTTTAGGCATATATGACTTTATTTTTGATCCTTTTGAAATTGAAGATATAAAAAGAAAAGTAGCTATTTCTACACCATTTTCTGAAATTTCAAAATATATAGAAAAATACTTAAATTAAAATATTATAACTATTCTAATTGAAAGGCGGTGATACAACTACATTTCAAAATTTTAATGGAAGGAGGATTTTTAGTCTTGAACAAAAAAGTAATTATAATATCAGTTACAGTTGTTTTTATGATTATTGCAGTAATATCAACATTTTTTGTGGTTAAGTATTTTATGAATAAGAACAAAATAGACTATGTGTATGAAGAATATTCAAGCGATAATACCCAAAACAGATTAGATACTAAAAATAATAATAATGAAGCTGATTCAACTGATAATTTAATGTTACAAATTGATGGAGAAAATGTACTTGGTGTTATTAAAATTGATAAAATAAATTTTGAAGGGCTAATTTATGATGGAACTTCATTAAAAACTCTAGCAAAAGGTGTGGGACACTTTGAAAATACACCATATCTTAAAGGAAATGTATGTTTAGCAGCTCATAATACTAATCCATATTGGGCTAAATTACATACTTTGTCTAACGGAGATAAGATACAGTACACTTGCTTTTTAGGCACAAAAGAATACGAAGTAAATAATGTTTCAAGAATTAGTGAAACAGATTGGGACTCTTTAAAAAATACTGACACTAATGTATTGACACTTATTACTTGTGTAAAAGGACAAAAAGATTTAAGACTCTGTGTTCAAGCAAAAGAAATAAAATAAAATTTTTTTCTTTTGAGCATTGTCAAAATAATATAAATGATGTTACCCTAGAAATAATAAAAAATATGAAAGGGTGATGTTTTATGAATAAGAAAAAAATTAGCATAGTAATTATTAGTGTTTTGGCTTTTATAATTATTATTTGTGTAGCTTTATTTTTATATAGCAAAAATAATCAAAATTTAGAAAGCAGTGATTTACCACAAAATGAAGTAATACCAAATGATGTAGTAGAAAATACAACAGATATACAAACAGCAGAAGTTCAAGAAGATAATAATGTAGCAACTGTTGCTGAAGAACAAATGGAAGCTCAAACTATTCCTGCTCAAGAAGAAAGTAATACTTCAAATAAGCCTACTGAAACCAAGCCACAAGTTGCATCAGAAAAACAAAATAATAAACCAGTAGAAACAAAGCCAAAAGCAAAAACACAAATTGAAACTAAAAAAGTAGAAACTCCTAAAAATACAGAAAATAAATCTACGGTTACTTCTACTACTGAAACACCTAAAAAAGAGGAAATAAAAGAAGATTCAAAACCAACTCAAACTACAACACCAGCTAATACTGAAAAATATGTAAGAAATAATGAAATGATAAATAAAATCAAGAGTGTTATGCAAAACAATGAATCAGATTTTATGAAACAATATGGATACAACATTGTGGTAGATAGTTCAATAAAAGCACAAACAAATCAATTTACTTACACCGAAAATAGAGTTAAGAGCTATATAACATATAAATTTGGAACAATAAGAATTTATGCTGAAGATTATTATGTGAATGGAAATTTAATAATGACAGAATGCTATATATTATAAATAAAGGCACTTTATAAAGTGTCTTTTAATATGTCAAAAATAAGGAGGATTTTTAAAATGAAAAATAAAATAACAAAAAAAACAATAGCAATTTTAATGCTATTAACAACAATTCTTTCATCTCTTTCTAATATAGTATTTGCAAAAAGCGTTGGAAATGATGCCTATTTAGAGAATAAAGGAGATTGTGGATATCATGTGCAATATTGGGATGAAGCACATAGCAGATGGAGTTATATTATATGTACTTATGTAACACATACTGAAGCAGGAAAGGAATACCCAGCTTACTGCCTAGACCGTGAACTTCATGGGGTTGGCGAAGAACATAATTATACTGTTGATTTAACAAAAACCTTAGATGATGTGAGAATTTGGAGAACAATTATAAATGCATACCCATATAAAACACCTGCTGAACTTGGTGTAGAGAATGAATATGATGCCTTTGTTGCAACAAAACAGGCCGTTTATTGTATCTTATACAATTGGGATGCGACAAATAGATATCGTGGTGGAGACGAACGTGGAACCAAAATTGCCAATGCAATAAAAAATTTAGTAGATATTGGAAGAAATGGAACACAAACTCCATATACTGCTGGAATATCTACAAGTAAAGTTGGTGAGTTAAAAAGTGATGGTGAATATTACACCCAAGAATTTACTACAAATTGTGGTGCTAATACTAGAAGTTATGTAATTACTGCAACAAATGGAATGCCATCAGGTGCTAAAATAACAAATATGAATAATGAAGAAACAAACACTTTTGATGGAAATTCAAATTTTAAAGTAAAAATACCAAAAACTTCAATGAATACTGATATAGATATATTATTTACAATACAAGCTAGTTCTAAGATTTATCCAATTTTTTATGGTAAAACAAGAATTGATGGAACACAAAATTATGCAATAACAACAGATCCATATGGAGATATATTTGGTACAGGAACTCTAAAAATTAAAACAAACACAGGAAAAATAAAAATAGTAAAAAATGATGTAGATACTAACCAACCAATAGAAGGAGTTACATTCCAACTTACTAAACAAGATGGAACTGTAATTGCTAATAGTACAACTAACAAAAATGGTGAAGCCTCTTTCTCAAATTTATATCAAGGAAATTATGTCTTAAAGGAAATATCTACAAATGATAATTACATACTAAGTGAAAAATCATTTGATGTAAATGTAGAGTATAATCAGACTAATATACAAACTATTACAAATGAACACAAAAAAGGAAATATTAAAGTATATAAAATAGATAAAGATAATAAAAAAGTTGTATTAGGAAATGTAGAATTTAAACTATATTCTGAAGAATTTAAGAAAATCATTGGAACATATTATACAGATGTAAATGGTGAATTGGAAATAAAAAATCTTCGTACAGGAAATTATAAACTAATAGAAACAAAAACAAATAAATGGTACAATCTCGCTAATGATACAGAAATAAAGGTAGAATGGGACAAAGAAACAACAAAAAATATTGAAAATGAACTTAAAAAAGGTCAAGTAAAAGTGATAAAAGTTGACAAAGATAATAACGAAGTAAAACTTGAAGGCGTTGAATTTGAAGTATTAGATGAAAATGACAAAGTATTAGAAAAAATTATTACTGATGAAAACGGTGAAGCCTTAACTTCAAGATATGCAATAAGAGATTTTGCTAAACTAAAATTAAGAGAAACTAAAACATTAGATACTTATGTTTTATCTGATAAAGTAGAAACAATAGAATTAAAAGAAAATCAAATTACAAATATTAAATTTGAAAACGAAAGAATAAAAGGAAAAGTAGAAATTACAAAAGTTGATTCAAAAGATGAAAATAAAAAATTAGAAGGTGCAAAATTTGGATTATATGACGAAAATAACAATTTAATTGAAACATTAGTTACAGACAAAGTCGGTATTGCAACAAGTCAAGATTTATACAAAGGAAAATACTACTTAAAAGAATTAGAAACAGGATCAAATTATTATTTATTAAATGAAGATACATTTGAATTTGAAATTGCAAACAATGGAGAAACTATTAAGAAAACAATTAAAAATGAGCCAACTGATATTACTGTAGATGTAGATAAAGTTGGAACTACTGAAATAAAACCAAGTGAAGATGTAAATTATGAATTTTCTAATGTAGCAAATAACTCTAATGTTTATTTAGATAATTTTAAATGGTTTGATTATATACCAACTGATTATATAAGATTACAAAAGATGACAACTGGTACATGGAATCAAGAATTAACATACAAAGTATATTACAAAACAAATAAATCAGATGATTATGTGTTATTTAAAGAAAACTTAAATACAAACGAAAATTATGATTTAGACTTTACACAAATACCACTTGCAGATGATGAATATATTACAGAAACAATGTTTGATTTTGGAAAAGTGGAAAAAGGATTTAGAGAAAGTACTAAACCTACAATGAATTGTAAGTCTTTTGACACACTAAAAGATAATGATACATTTACAAATCATACAAAAACTGTTGGGACATATTTTGGAGTAACTGCTGAAGCTAATAGCAAGTGGACTACAATTACACACATTCCAGAAGAAAAACATGAAATTGTGTTACCTAGAACAGGTAAATAAAATAAGTTTTTAATCTTCCTTAAAATTACCCTTCAAAAATAAATTTATAGGAGGATTTGTAGTATGGAAATTACAGACATTAAAATTTTTAAAATTAAACAAAGGGGTGCATTACTTGGGTATGCAAATGTTATTTTTAATAACTCTTTTATTATTAGAGGTATTAAAATATTGGAAAATGAACGAAATGGAAGATTTGTTGCAATGCCTTCAAGAAGATTAAGACAAGAAAAACGAGCATATAGAGATTTGTGCCATCCACTTAATCAAGAAACAAGAGAATTATTGACAAAAGAAATTTTTGAAGCTTATGATGCACTAGAAGAAAAAGAAGAATAGTAATTATCTTAAATTTGCCCTATCATATTTAGAAAGGACCTTTTTATGATTTTAACGAAAGATTTATTAGATGATTTATTAAGTTTAGAAAATAGCATACATTCACTTACATTAGCACAAAATCCAAATAATTTACAAATAGAATCATTTTTAAGAAATTTAGAAAAAAGAAGATACAGCATATTAAACCAAATCAAGTTGTATAATAAAACAGTAACCTATGGAACTCAAAAAATAGAAACTATTAGTAATGAGTATAAAGCAAAATATGAAGATAATATACTTAAAATTTACATACCAGAGGTTGTGCCATCATACAAAAATTTAAAAACACACGCATATAAAAATATTCTTTTGAATATTGCAGATAAAGTAAAAGATTATGAGGGAATATTTAAAAATCAAATATTTATCTATATAAAGATTTTTGATAAAGTGGAAAAATGGGATATTGATAATAAATTTATAAAACCTATCTTTGATAGTTTAATAATAAGTAATGTAATTGAAGATGATAATATAAATAAAGTTTTTTATTGTGCAAAAGGAGAAATTGGAGAAAATCCACATACAGAAGTATATATTACAGATGTAAATAATTCAGTAAATTTGTTTAAAAGTATGTTAGTTTAAAATGTCATTTTTTTAGTAAATTTATAAACTAAAATTAGGACATTTTTTATTGTATTAAAAGCCTTTGATTTCAATACTTTTAGAAAAAAACAGGACATATTTTTCTTCATAGGGTAGGTGTGTGTGAGCGTAAGCTCTCACATTGCTACCCACTGAACCATTATGAGAAATAATTTATAAGGCAGGTGGTTAAAATTAAAAGCATATTTCCGACAGATAAAAATGAGATAGAGTTAGTTAAATTTATAAATACCTATCAGTATCTTTCACCAAAAGATTTGCCATACTTTTTTAATACAACATATTACCCAAAAAGAATTGCAAAACTTATTCAAAATAATATTTTAAGAAGGTACAAAAGATTTCTCGTACTTGGTGAAGATGGCTATAATTTTATGAAGATACTAGGTCTTGAAACAAATAAACTAAGATATCAAGAAAAATACGCTAATAGACTAAAATTTATGAGCCATTTAGCAGCTTATTTTAGATATTCAAATGTAACCTTTACTCCATCTTTCTTAATTAAAGATAAAACAGCATTTACAGAAAGCTCCAGAAAATATATTGGAGTTTCAAATATATTTGGTACAAAGTATTTAACATATCATATCTCAAATGAGCATACTGATAAATATCTAAATTCTGTTATATATGATCTTCAAAAAGAATTAAAATATAAAAATGTAATTATTATGATTGATGATATAACAAGAATAGATTTTTTAAAATTTTCTTTTGGACTTAACTCTGTAATCATTTGTGGAGATACAGACAAAGCATTAGATAAAATAAAATATCTACAGCAAATAAATTGGACTAAAGTCGTACAAGCAGAGTTTAAAGAAAAATTAACCTTATCAGAATTTAATTTTTGTGATTATACTAATAATAAAAATTTGTATGTTTCTTGTTTCTATTTTGTAGATACTGAAAAAATAAATAGAATTAGTACATTTATGCAAAACAATACAAACAAAAAAGTAGATATTATATGTCCAAAATCTATTGTTAAATATCTCGGAAGTGAACTTGCTACTTGTAATTTTCACTTAATAGATATTGATAAGTTTATAGAAAAGGAAATAAATTTTTATGAATAAGAAAATTATTATATATATTTTTGCAATAATATTGGTAATTTTAAATTTTGTAATAGATTTTAATATAAATTCATACGTAAAAATATTAAATAAATGTTTTAATCAAAACATTATTATAAGCAATTTATATTATGCCATTATTTGCTCCATAATTGCCTTAATTTCAATTTTAATAATGGCATGTATAAAATTAGTCATCTATTATAAAAAAGATGAAATAAAGGGCATTAAATTGAAGAAAAAAGATGGAACACATGGAACTGCAGATTGGATGTCTGAAGATGAGATTGAAAAAGTCTTAGGCAAGAATGAAACACCAGGTATTATACTTGGAAAATTAAATAATGATATTATTAAACTACCTTTTGATAGTCATTTTAATAAAAATATAGCTGTGTTTGGCTCCAGCGGCAGTATGAAGACAATAGGATTCTTAATAACCAATCTTCTGGAGCTTTTTAAATACAAAAAATCTATTATTGTTACTGATGCAAAAGGTGAAATTTATAGGAAAACAAATAAATTATTTAGGGATAATGGATATGTTGTAAAAGTATTTAATCTTAATAATATGGCTCACTCTGACAGATGGAATCCTTTAGGAGAAAACGAAGATATTACAGACATCCAAACAAGTGCCAATGTAATAATTAGTGGTACACAAAAGAAAACAGGAAAAGATGATTTCTGGCCAAGAGCTGAGGAAAACCTACTGAAAGCATTTGAGTTCTACTTTATGGAGAATAAATTAGAGCAAAATACATTGACCGATATTTATAAGATTATTGCAAGTGGAGATATTGCAACACTTGATACAATGTTCAAAAGACTTCCACAAGAAAGTCCTGCAAGAATGAGTTACAATATATTTGCTAGTCGGTTCTGATACAATAAAAGCATCTGTTTTGACAGGTCTTGGAACTAGACTTCAGGCATTTCAAAATAAAGAATTACAAGAACTTACTAATCATACAGACATTGATTTGACTTTGCCGGGAAAAGAGCCTTGTATTTATTATGTAATAACAAGTGATATGGATTCAAGTAGAGATTTTTTAGTCTCTCTATTTTTTACATTTTTGTTTATAAAGCTTGTAAAATATGCTGATTCAACTGAAAGTGGAAGATGTAAAGTTGATGTATTCTTCTTTTTAGATGAGTTTGCGAATATTTGTCAAATACCAGATTTCAATAAAAAAATATCAACAGTTCGTAGTAGACGGACTTGCCTTAATTCCAATACTCCAAAATATTGGCCAATTAAACAATCGTTATCCAAATGGATTAGCAGATGAAATACTTGGTAATACGGATTTAAAACTTAATTTAGGTACGACCGATACCTTAACTGCAATGTATTTTTGTGATTTGCTTGGTGTTGCAACTGCAGAAACCCAAAGTATTAAGAAAGAAGTTGGAATTGATGGAGAATTAGAATTTGGACAAAAAAATATATCTACATTAGAAAGAAATTTATTAAATCCTGATGAAATAATTAGAATACCAAGTTTTAAGTTAATGGTTATTATTAGAGGCAATAAACCATTGTTACTACAAAAGATGATATATACTGAACATCCACTTGCTAAAAAATTGCAAGATGTTTCTGTTCTTACATATATTCCAGATTGGAATAATAATATTGAAGTTCCTAAAACAATAGAAAAAAAAGAAAAGAAAGTTGTTACAAAGCAAAATAAAATAAAAAAAGAGCAAGAATATGAAGATATTACATTTGATAACTTTTAAATTTTAAGCATTTATCAATATTGATAGATGCTTTTTAAGGTGGTGAAATTTTTGGAAGATACACATATAAAAGAAATTTTGAGAAGTAAAGAAGAAAAAAGAATATTAACTCGGTTTAATTACAGGAATTGAAGATGAATATTACCTAAAAAATGAACATATTGCTTGTGCCATTGTTTGGTATTATGATGTAAAAATTCTTATTCCAGTAAATTTGTTAGTACAAAAAAGTACAAGTAAATCAATAATTAGAGGAATGCTTGGTGCTGAAATTGACTTTATTGTACTTGAGTATGATAGTATTTCTAACATAGCAATAGCAAGTAGAATTGAAGCTATGGAATTAAGATCAAGTATAGAAATTCCAAAATTAAAACAAAATGATACCATAAAAGTACGAATTATTGCTGTTGGAATTAAACATATTTTAGTTGATATGTATGGAAAAGAAGTAATTATTAAGGCTCAAAATCTAAAACATATTTATATTGTAAATTGCAAGGATATATACAAAGTTGGAGAATATCTAAGAGTAAAGATAAAAAAATTAGATATAGAAAATAACATATATGAATTGTCTGCAAAAGAATTTGAGGAAAACCCATTTAAAAATATACGAAAATATCTTGTTTTAAATGGTGAATATACTGGAACTGTAATTGCTTTTCCAAAAGGTAATTCTGGAGTATTAGTACAATTAGATAATTCAAAAGTTACAACATTGTGTAGAATTCCTGCAAGATTTAATAATTATCCACATTTTAATGATAAAGTGTTGATAAAAGTTACAGAAATAAACGAAAATAGGAAATTTATATATAGTTATTTGATGAGAATTATTTAACTTTTTTACGGGAGGTTTTTATATGAATGATGAATTAAAAATTATAAATTTTATACAGGATTTTGGATGCGTTACATTAAAACAATTACAAATATTATTTAATAGGCCAAACGATAATTTTAAGAACATATTATCAAGTAACATTATCAGTAAAAAGAATGATATATTTGTTCATAATACTGCTACTATTGATATGAAAATGATCTATGCAATAGATATTTTGTGTAAATATAAAAATAGATTTAAGTATTTTCATAAAGGATTTGATCCTGTGTATATTACTTTTCTAAGTAAAGAAAACTTGCTATACAATATAATTGTAACAGATAAAGCAAGCGAAAAAGGTATTTTAAAACTATTAAAAATAAATAGTCCTTCTATTCCTGAAGCAGATAGACTAATTTTATTATTCCAAGACGATAGCTGTTTGAATAATGTTATTTGTAATACACAATTTGCTTATTGTATTTATCCTGATATGAAAATATTAAATAAAAGGAAAAAATAATTGCTTTATAGCCTTTATAATGCTATATTATAAAAGAATTCATATATTTATATATTACTAAATCAAAAAGCAGGTATTTTAATTTTCATTAAAATCCTGCTTATTTTATTCATACATTATTTTAATTCATATTCTTCTATATAATATGGATTAAGTTCGCCATTAGTTGTGCTTTGATTTTTGCCTTTATCAGTATTCGTTAATTTTTTTAAATCATTACTAACTTCAAAATTATATGTTTCTTCATAATTGTTACGATAAAAGGAAAAAGTTAAACTTTTCATTTTAGAACTATATGTATATGTCCCTCTAAAAGAATTGTATGTCATTGTTCCATCTTTATAAAATATTAATGTGTTTTTAGTTGGCAAATAACTAAAATCAAAAGAATCTTTTGGTGTTATATATTCTGTATCATCACTATAATTATAATATTTCTTTCCACCAATATATTCACCTTCTAAAAATGACTGATTACTTTTAGTATTTGTTATTACAAAGTAGATATTAAAGCTAATACTAATTGTTAATGCTATCAATATTAGTGCTACAAGTATTTTTTTCAATTTTTATTCCCCCTTAATAAAATTATAATATCACAATATAAATTTATATTCAATATAAGTGATACCTAAAAAATTTAACTTTTTCTAATTAAAATTCAAAAATTTGCTCTGTTTTATATTTTTGTTTATATTCTGTTATTGCTCCTATTACTCTTTTTCTAAAATCTGCACTTAAAATATAAGGCAAATATATAATATTTAAATTGCCATTGTTGCAAAATATATAGCTAAAATATTCATCTATATTATAATTTTTATCAATATAATCATTTATTGCATATATAAACCAACTCATATAAAATTTAAAGTCATCACTTTTATATGCCTCTATATTAAAATTCATCAAAAAATCTTTTTCCTTTTTCAAAAAATACCTCAAAAATTTTTCTTCTTTCCATCTTTCTAATTTTGTATTCATTTATTATTACCTCCTAATAGGGCAACAAATACTTTATTTATGCTATATTTAATTTGATTTATTATTTACATTTTTTAATAAATTTGGTACATAAATTGCATGTTTATTGCTCATTTTCAATTATCTTTGTATATTTATTTATTAAATATTTAAAATATTTTAAGTTTAAATCGACTTTTAATGACTTCTTGTCTTTATCTGTTAATATGTCATAATATATAGCATTTTTGGTGCAGATATATTTTACAATATCATTTTCTGAAATATGTTGGAATTTTAAGTAGCTATAATCAAATATATTTAGTGAAACTATTATAAGCTCTTGCTCAGACATACCATAATAATGCTCTGAAAGTTCTTGCTTGATGCTATTTATAAGTTCTCTTGAATCATTATTTCTTACAATTTTATCATATTCATTAAATTTCATTTGAAATAAAATTTCTTCATCTATTTTAGCTGAAATATCAAATATTTTCTTTATATCTAAATCTTCATTTTTTATAGCATCTTCTAATTCTTTTTTTGATTTTTCTAGTTCTAAACTCATATTTTTTCTCCTTTTATAGGTGTAGCCTATAATTTTTACTATTCATTTTACATTTTTTATAGTTTAAAACTATAATATTATAAAAAATTATAGTTTTAATATAATTCATTTTTTTACCATATTTTACTATACTATCATATAGGGGTAGTATTATGGAAAATATAGAAAATACAAATAGTGCTGGTAATACTACACTAGGTCAAAACATTAGAAACATTAGAAAAAGACTCAATTTGACACAAGAAGAATTTGCTGAAAAATTAAACTTAAATCCGCAATTTGTTTCTCAAGTGGAAACCGGTAAAGTAGGAATAAGTATAGATACTTTAATAAATATCTGTAACTTAGCAAATTGTTCATCTGTTGCAATTTTTCATGGAGTTCTAAAATCTCCTAGTGTTGTTGAAAATTATGAACTTTTAACAAGTCGAGATAAGTCCATAATAGATCAAATGATTACTTGCCTTTTAAATACTAAATAATTAAATTCACTAACGATTATTGGGGAATAGTTGTTGGTGAATTTTTTTGTTTTTCAACAGGGACAATGAATAATATCTCATTAATTTCTTCATCAATATATTTATTCAAATATTCTTTTATATTTTTTTTACTTTTCTTTTCACTGTATTGTTCTTTTCCGTCGAATCTAAGGATTTTGTAATATTTGTCATTCAAAAGATTACCTCCTTTCGTGAATAAATTTATAAAAAATGTATATTCTAGTCTAATGTCGAGGCTCTCTCGATATGATAACAAAAAAATGTAATAAAATCAATAATATTAGTTTATTGTGAAGGAAATCTTTGGAAAATGAAAAAGTATGATGGTAAAAAAAGTAATGTCATAGGTAATTTAATAAAGAAATATAGAGAAGAAAAAGGACTTGAAAAGATAGAAGTTAGTAGGTTGCTACAATTACATGCTGTTTATCTTGATTCAACAGAATTAAAAAGAATTGAAGATGGTACGCAAATTGTAAAAGATTTCGAATTGATAGGCTTATGTAAAGTTCTTGATGTTAACTATGATGATTTAAAAAATTGTATAGAATAAAGTAAAAGATAGCAGAAATTTGCTATCTTTATTTTTAACTACAACTTGTAATTTGTATTACTTTTTCTTTTTATCTTTTTTTATACTTGAGCCAATAGCA
>CAMNMV010000026.1 GCA_946545015.1 uncultured Clostridium sp. | reverse complement strand
AATAAATATGGTAAAATACAAGAGATAGAAAAGAGGAAAAAATGAATATTTTAGTGTTAGATGATGAAAGAGAAATTGCAGATTTAGTGGAAGTGTATTTGAAAAATGAGAATTACAATGTTTTTAAATTTTATGATGCTAAAAAAGCAATAAATTGTATAGAAAGTCAAAAATTAGACTTTGCTATTTTAGATGTAATGGTAAAAGATGTTGATGGATTTAAAATATGTAAAAGGATAAGAGATAAAGGCTTAAATTTTCCAGTAATAATGCTAACAGCAAAAATTGAAGATAAAGATAAAATACAAGGCTTAACTTTGGGAGCTGATGACTATATTACGAAACCTTTTAATCCATTAGAATTGATGGCAAGAGTAAAATCAGCATATAGAAGATACACAAAATATAATGAAAAAAGTGAAGAAAATATTATTTATATAGATGGATTAGAAATAGATCAAGATAAACACATTTGCAGGTTATATGAAACGCAAGTTGAATTAACACCTATGGAATTTGATATATTATTATATTTAGCACAAAAAAGAGGAAATGTAGTAAGTTCAGAAGAACTATTTGAAAAAGTCTGGAAAGAAAAATATTTAGAAAATAATAATACTGTAATGGTGCATATTAGAAGAATAAGAGAAAAATTGAAGGAAGATACAAAAAATCCTAAGTTTATAAAAACAGTATGGGGAGTTGGATATAAAATTGAAAAATAAAGAATTGTTTAATGAAAAAATGAAATTAGTGGGTAAGTTAACTCTTAGAATTGTAGTTTACTACATTATAGCAATAATTTTCTATGTAGTAGTTTTAGATTGGTTTTTAGGTAATTTTTTAGGAAATACTTTATACAGACTAAATTACGAATTATATTATTGGTGTGTTAATAATAAAGATGTTATTTTTGTTTTATACATAATAATTATTATAGTGGTTGCCTTATATAGATTTTTTTCTAAGAAAGTTGATAATGTAGAAAAATTATATAAATCATTAGATAGCATTTTGAATGAAGATAGTCAAAACATAGAATTACCTAATGAAATGACTAAATTTTCGGAAAAGCTAAATCAAATTAAATATGAATATATTTTAAGTACAAAAAGAGCAAAGGAAGCAGAACAAAAGAAAAATGATTTAATAATGTATATGGCTCACGACTTAAAAACTCCTCTTACATCAGTTATAGGTTATTTATCATTACTTAATGAAGAAAAAGAAATATCTAAAGAGTTACAAAATAAGTATATGAAAATAGCACTTGATAAGTCATTGAGATTAGAGGATCTCACTAATCAATTTTTTGAAATAACTAGATACAATTTGAATGATATGCCTATAAACAAAACAAATATAGATTTGGTAATGTTATTAGAACAGTTAATAGAAGAATTTTATCCAATGTTAGAAGAAAGATATTTAAAGTTAGATATAAATAAACCAGAAGTTTTAATGTATATTGCAGATGGAGATAAAATAGCGAGGGCATTTGGAAATTTGATAAAAAATGCTATTAATTATAGTTATGAAAATACTGTTATTACAATAAATATGATTGAAAATGAAAATGATATAGAAATTGTATTTAAAAATAAAGGAGCTACTATTCCTAAGTACAAACTTGAAAAAATATTTGATAAATTTTACAGAGGAGATGAATCAAGGCAAACAAATAATGGTGGTACAGGATTAGGACTTGCAATAACAAAAGAAATAATAGAATTGCACAATGGAACAATTTGTGCAAAAAGTAATGATGAAATTATAGAATTTCAAATTATATTGAAAAAGTGATATTATAAAGAGAAAGATAAATTACAATTTTTAAAGGAGATATATTATGGGAGAATTTATAATACAAATAATAATAGGTTTAATTATAATGATTATAGGGATATTGAATATGAAAGGAAACATATCTTTACTACATTCTTATCATAGAAAAAGAGTAAAAAAAGAAGATATAATACCTTTTGAAAAAAAATAGGAATAGGAAGCATAATTATTGGAATTACAATAATACTGGCAGGTGTATTCACAATTTTAAATTATACTCATATAAGTAATGTAGTATTAAGCATAGGAATTACTATAATATTTTATGCAATGTTTAAATATAATAAGGGAATATTTTAAAATTACAAATTACATGTATAGAATTGTCATGATAAGGAATGATAATGTTGAAGCATTAAATAAATAACAAACGAAACTGGAATTTCATTGACTAGATTAGTAATATATCAATTAAAGAATTTTTAGATAAATATAAAATGAAATAAAATAATTATAGAAAGTTAATTTATATGATATAAATGATTAACCTCCATATAGTTCACTATATGGAGGTTAATGTTAGGGGGAATCAGTTAATAAATTACATTAAATATTCTATCTCGAATTGATTAATTTCTTAATTCAATCCAAGTATGAACATTAGCCTTTCTTGTAGTTCCTGTTCCAGGATATCCAGGTCTTGTGAATGCCTCATAGTAGATATAATAGTCTGAACCATTATTGATATTGAACCATGGGGATTCAGCATACCACCAACCAGAACCATCTTTTCCATCAACATCATCATTCAATGTGAATCTGTGTTCATAGGCTACATCACCATTCCATGCTCGAACTACTTTGATATATAAATCAATTTCTGAGCTTGGCTTATCGGCTGGTTTCCATGCCGGTTTTATCTGCATCTGATTTGCATAGTAGGTTCTTGAAGAACCCTTGTTTTTGTCTTGGAAAGTAAATCCTCCTAAATCATGATCACCCGGCCAATATGAGCCAACTGATGAAAGTGAAATTACTCCACTATCAACCATAACTTTTCCATCCTTTTCAACCTGTGAAGTCGTTTCGGATTCTGCTGTAATAGCTGTTGTTTCTGGCTCTGCTGCAAAAGCAGTTGTCCCAAACATAGAAACTGCCATTGCCATCACTCCAATGATTGCTGTTAACTTTTGGGTTGTTTTTTTCTTCATGTCAATTCCTCCTAATAATTGAAAACATCCCCCTAACATTTAGCATATTGTCAACATTTGTTTTCAATATGCTTTTTTCTAAAATGCCTATTAGCATTTTATGATATAATTCTACAATTTTTTTAAATTTATATCAAAAAAGTATATAAAAAGATTACTTTTCGACAAATTTCATCATTTTTCTAAATCAATTATGATTTGTTCGTTATCTATTGTTGTTAAAACTACTTTTAATTTATTTGTCATATTAAATTTAGTTAAACCAAAACTTTCCCATTTTACCAGTTTTCCATCTGTATTAAAACTATATCCTCCATCTGATGAGGTACTTTGTAAAGGATAAAATCTTTCCCCATTTTCATTTTCTACATAAGATTTTTCTTGATTTATAAGTTGACTTGATAAAACATCTTGTTTTCGCATTTCTTCCATTTTTTTATGCCATGTTTCATAATCTCCCCAATACATAGTCATTTCAAAATTCATACCAGTTTCATAAACTTCTGCTTTTATAGAATCTTTATATACATTTTCATTATTACAATTTGTTACTTTATATAATGTTGATTTTCTATTTAAAAACTTATTAGGTACTTTAATTTCAGTATTCCAACTTCCTGTAACAGTATATTTTTGGTTATTACCCTCCATTTCTATAGTATTAAATGATATATATATTTCTTTACTCAATGGAAACTTTTCATCACTAGCAGACAAATTAATAGAAAAACTCATTGAGTTAGTATCAGCATTATATATGAAAAGTGATGAAGATGTATTTGTTGTAATATTTTTGATATTATCATAATCATTATCTATTTGTTTTGCATTACAAAAATCAATAGACTTTTGATTACTAGAACTATATAAAATTCTATTTTCATCATCTGTAATAATCATATCTGGTATGTTTATTTTTTCTATTCCTGTTACATTTATATCTTTATCAAATTGTGCTACCATATTTAAGTCTAAAGTATAATCATCCATTATCATTTCTGTAATTCTCATTTGTGTATCTTTTGAATCTGCATAAACATTCGGTATCTCATATACATATCCACTTTCAACAGCCGTATTAACACCTTCATTATCATTAAAAACATTCTTTATAAAATTTGAAATGTCTTTTGCAAAAACAACTCCCGTTGAAACTGTAACTAATGATATCGTTGCAACGGCTACTTTTCTTAAATTGTAAAAATCAAAATTTTTCTTTTTCTCTTTACCTAGATTACATTCCTTTATTACTTCTGTAATTTTCATTGGTGTTTCATTATTATCTTTAAAATAATTAAATAATTTTTCATCAAACTTATCTTTATGCTCCATTATAATTTACCTCCTCATAATACTTTTTTAATTTGTTTTTTCCTCTAGTTAATCTACTTTTTACAGTATTAACATTTATCTTTAGTATTTCCGAGATTTGCTTGCATGAAAATTGGCTATTATAATATAAAGTAATTACAATCTTTTCATCATAATTTAGTTTTTTAATCAATGAATCAAAATTCATTTGGTCTTGAGCATCTTGTATTGAATTATCAAATGTATTAAAATCAATATCAGTTATCACTTTATTATATAATTCACTATTTTTTTTGTTTGAATTATAAATTTTATTACATTCATTAATTAACACATGAATCATCCAAGTTTTAAAATACTCTATGTTTCTGATTCTTTTTGCATTTTTATAAGTGATCAGCATTGTATTTTGGATTGCATCCTTTATATCATCATCGTTATTTAATCTCGTTTTTGCTACACGATATAAATCGTTTTCAATTAATAATGTTAATTGTTTAAAAGCAATTTCATCACCTAGTTGAACTTTTTTAATTAAATCATTTAAATCATTCAAGATTATCCTCCTTTCTTCTACATAATAGATATATCTTTTGATAAATTAAGGTGCAAAAAATAAATATTATTTTTTATGTGCAATTTTATTTAAAACTGTATTAATTACTAACTTTGGTTTAATCTTATTATCTAGAAAATATGAAAAATACTTTTTTAGTTCATTTTCTCTATTATCATAGTTAATCTTTTTCGTTGCTTTAATTATATCACTTTTTATTGTATTGATATTCTTTGAATATTTTTTTGCTATTATAGGATATACTTCTTTTTCTAATTTATAAGTTCCATGGCTTTTTTTATAATATAAATAATATATTGTTTCCATTAAATATTTCGTTCCATTATAATGAACATTATATCCAATTTTTGATAATTCTTGATATATTCGTTTTTTTATAAGCATTGCTGTTTTTCTTTTTTTATTTAATGTTGATATTTCCATTTCTTTTTCTTTACAAAGATTATTTATTGTTTCAACAACCTTTTCCATACCTATACCTTTAATTAAGTAATCATATACTAAAGGATTATTTACAACTTCTGAAATCATATCTGTTTCACCAGATATAACAATAATTGAATTATTATAAATTTCTTTATTGTTTTTTCTAAAATATCTAATACTTCCAGTCCACTACATACTGGTAATTTTAAATCTAATAAAATTATGTCTAATTTTCTTTGACTAATTATATCTAATGCTTCTTGCCCATCTGTAGCAATCATACATAATCTTAAATTCGGGTTGTTTTGTACCACATTATTTATTAATGTTTTTGAAAAATACATATTGTCATCTACAACTAATAATTCTAACATTATAGGTTCTCCTTCATTTAATAGATAAGAACTTTACATTATTAGGGTGCAAATTTTAAAAATTTTTTCGAAAATTTATAATTTATTTGAGTAAATAATTAATTTATAATAAAATTTAATCAATATTAATTACTAAAAAAGGCGTGTTGTATGTGGGTATATACTCGGCTAATTAGATACTCTAATAATCACTCATGAAAACGGAGAAAAAGAAAGAAATATTGTAAAATACAAATGTAATAATAGATTAAAATTTGTAGCAACTAAATATGATAATTATAATGCTGTTGAATTCTTTCCATCTTCTAAAATTAATAATGTAGAACTAGAAGTAGCAGAAAAAGAAGAAACAGGTTTTTAAGCCTGTTATTTTTGTCATATTATAATTTATTTGCTAATGCCATCATATCCTCTTTTTCTGTATCCAAATACTCCTTTGTTGTGTTTATATTACTATGGCCCATTTGACTTGCAACCTGTTCTATTGTATATCCAGCATTGTGCAAAGCATTCGTTCCATAAAAATGTCGTAATAAATGTGGATGCAATTCATTTAATTTACAAATATATTTATATTTATCCAATAATCTATTGCAGAAATTTCTATTTACTGGTTTCTTAGTATTTATGCTTTTTTGACTAACGAATAAATATGGATTTTTAGTATTTATTTGTTGTCTTTCTTCCAAATAATCTTTTATAGCAAAATACATTATATTATTTATAACAACTGTTCTAAACTTTTCGCCTTTTCCTACAATGTAAAGTTCTCTTTCATTTAGTCTTATATCCCCAATCTTTATATTTGTTATTTCACTTGCTCGTAACCCACCATAACATAAAATTGATATGAAACAAAAATCTCTTTTAGAAGCCTTTATGTCTTTGGCGGCATAATGTTTAATTTTATTTACATCTTGAACAGAAATTATGTTATTATTTAATTTTGTTTTTTGTATCTTTATAAAATCACGATCCTTTATTACCATTTCTGTCTGTATTTTTTCTTGAATCAAAAATTCATTATATGTACGAAGTGATGTTAATTTTCTATTTATTGTTTTGGGAGATGTACTTTTGTTCAATAAATATTGCTTATACATTTTAACATCTGCATAAATAAGTCCATTCAATTCTTCATCGTAAGAATCCTTATAATATTTTTCATACAACTTTACATCACTGTAATAACTATTTATAGAATTTTCTGAAAGTCTTAACTTACTATCCATAAAATTTTTAAATCCATTTAGCATAAAATCACCCCTTTATGATTATGTTACATTTTTGTATAACGATTTTTTATGATTATGTTACATTTTTTATACATATTTTTTATAATATAGCTCTAAAATGTATCATAATCGCAATTATGTTACATTTTTTTAATAGTAATTTTTTGCTCTATATATAATAGAGCAAAATTATTTTACATATACCTTACAGCATTTAGTAAAAATCCCATACCATCTAAAAAGCCATTTTTGTAAAATAAAAAACTTTCTCTTGAATGAGCAGTTTCTATTGCATCATTTCTTCTAGTCATCATTCCCTTTAAAATTTCTTTTTCATCTGGTGCTAGGTTATCAGCCATAAAGTCATACATTTCTTTTGATTTTGATGCTACTTTGTTTTGGTTTAATACCATTTCTTCATCTTCCATATTTAAAGAATCTGATTTTTCCTGCATCTCAAAAATCTTTTGTATGAAATAATCACATTTCTTTTTATCCATAATATCAACTCCCATCTTTTTGTTTTCAAATATTGTATAAAATAAAATCTAAAAAAGGAACGTTGAAAGGAATAAAATTTAAAAAAATATTTTTCTAAAAAAAAGACATAAAAAGATAAGGAAAATATTGATATATAAACAAAAATATTTTTTTGAAACTAATTATTGAAATAAATTATAAAACTTAATAAAATATAAATGTGTATTAAGATTATGTTATAGTTTTTACTATAACTACCTATAAAGAATTATCTTTATAGCATAATTACTAAAATAAGTTAGTAATAAACACATCTGTATTTATTAAAATACAGCATAATTTTGGGTTACAACATAACTTATATATAGATTATTTGTTATGCTTAATAAATAAGAAAGTAAAATCAAGCTGGCCCCCTTAGCTTAGTTTACTTTCTCTTTTTTTGCCCATAAATAAAAGGAAAGGAGGATTTTTAAAAAATCTTTTTACACAAATATTCAATTAAAATTGGAAGGAGATTTTTATTATGAGAAGTGGTTTCGATTTAGAATTATATGGAGAAACATTTAAAAATTGTTTTATAGAAAGTTCTTCATATAAAAATGGAAATTTACAATTAAGTCTTTATGGTTTAGATGCAAATGTAAATCAAATATCACATTTTGCAGACATTACTTTGAATCAAAATGTTGTTAACTTAACAGATGACACAATTATTGTTGACAACAAATTTAAACCTACATTAGTACCACAATTAGAGAAACTAGGAATTTTAGCAGAAAAAATCAAAATGTGCATCATTGATAATGTCTTTTACCCTATTTACAAAATAAATTTTTCAAAAATAAATAGCCAAATGTATTATGAAACTGAATTACTTGCAGCATAAATAAAAATGAAAGGATGAAATAATATGGAACAAGTAACAAAAACAAATTTACCAATAGTCGGTAGAATCCAACATGGAATGCAACAAATTGTAAATCAAAGAAAAAGAGTAACAGAATTAGGATATTTTATTGCAACAACTAAAAATAATAATATGAATTTTATGTTGAATAGATTTAATGAAAAATACCCAAAACAAACATCTTTAAATATTCAATTTTTTGACGAAGAACCGTTATCAATTCGTAAAGCTAGATATAATCAAGGCGGAGCTGTTTGTTATTGTATGGCTGGAACTTCAAAGGGAAAACAAAAAGTGTCTAATAAATGGCAAGACATTGAATGTAGTTCTGATTGCCAATATTGCATTAAACAAAAAGGTGCTAGTAAACCAGCTTGTAATTATGAAGGTACTCTAAAATTTTTATTACCTGAAATAAGTAAGGACAGAATTTGGATTATGAAAATTACAGGTCAACAATCTATATCAAATTTAGAAGAATACATAAATTTTCAAAAATATTTAGGAAATTCTTTAAAAGGAACTTATACAATATTCTTAAATCAAATTGAACAAACTAATTCTGAAGGAAAAAAATTCAATAATTTTGTTATTGATATTGTAAAAGCAGAAGATTTTAATTCAAATTATCAAAAAAATACTAATAATTCTATTGTATCCACAGAAAGTCAAAAAACTGTTGATAATCCTATTCAAAATCAAGCAGAAATAGTAAAAACAACTAAAAAAGAAACTAATAGCCAAACAAAAAACACTACAAAAAAATCTACAAAAGTCAATACTGATAATGTTGTACCAATTACAGAAAATGAAAAAGTTGATTCTCAAGCAGAACAATCGCAAACAACAAATGAACAAAATAAGCAAAAAACGGAAACATACAAGGAACATTGCTTTTTATATGACACAGAATATAAAACATTTAAAAAAGCTGGAAAAGATACAGAATATTTAATTGCTAAAGTAACTGATATAAACGATAAAACAACAGATGTAATAGTAAAACCAGAATTTAGAGCAGAAATGGAAAAATGCGATATTGGAACAGAATTGATTATTGAACTAGAAAAATTTAAAGATAATATTATATCAAAACATATTGAGTTCGTGAACATTATGCCAAAAAAAGTAGCAGCATAGATAAATCTTGCTACCACAAATTTTAATTTCACACTATACCTATACTATATAGGAACAATACTAAAAATGTCAATACTCAAAATAAAAAAATTAAAGGAATTTCTATGCACAATAAATTTAAAATAGATGAGATGGTTATAGTTAATGGCATTGGAAAAGAAAACGGAACTATTTATAAAAATAGGATTGCAAAAGTTATTTGTCGTGATCCTTTTTATTTTGATTATAATATTAAGTTTAATGATGGTACTGAGGATTGGATTGATGGAAAATGCTTAGAAAAGTTGGAAGGAGAATTTTAAAAATGAAAATTACATATTTAAAAACCATTGGTTTTAGAAAATTTGAGAATGAATTTGAAACAGATTTATTCGATGTTACATCAATTACTGGTGGAAATGCAAAAGGAAAAACTAACATTTTATATGCAGTTATTTGGGGATTTTTAGGTTGTAATCTAACTGGAGATGACAAAGTATATATTGGAAATAAAAATACAGATAATTGCTATGTAGAAATACATTTTATTGATAATTTAGGAGTTAATCACACACTTAAAAGATTAAAAAATAAGTATAATAACAAAAAGAATTTTTTATTATTAGATGAAAAGCAAATCAGCCAAGATGAATTAACATCTTATTACAGTGATAAAAAGCTATTTTTATCTATTGTAAATTCAAATTATTTTATTAGTCGTTCACCTGCAGACCAAAAAGCATTACTTGATAAATACTTGCCTGAAATTGATATTAAAGAAATTTATAATAAGCTAGATAAAGAAGAAAAAAGTATTTTAGAAGGATGCCCAAAAAATGTTACAAAATATATTCAAGAGTTAAATGATGATAAAAAAATGTACGAAGATAAAATAAAAAATCTACAAGGAAAAATTGCTTATGCAGAAAACTTTATTGGTGAAAAACTAGATACCCTAAAAACATTCGATAAGCAAGAAGAATTATCACTTGCACAGCAGGAATTATCATTCTTAAAGACTGACCAAAAAGCTGAAGCGAGAAATAAGCAATTAAAAATTGTTGAAAATCTTAACAGTCAAATAAACTTATATCAAAATCAAATAGAAACATTAACTACCAATATGATAAATGGAAAAAAGACATATCTTTCAATAAAAAATGAACCTATATCATATTGTCCAATGTGCAAACAACAATTATCTGATAAAGGTCGCTTGAATACCATACAAAATATGAAAACTGATTTAGAAAATGACTATTCAAATAAAATAAAACTTGAAACAGAATTACAAGAAATAAAGAAAAATCTAGCGGTTGAAAAATGTAAATTATATGCACTAGGAAATGACAATGCAGATAAACAAAAAACACGAATTACAGAAGTAGAAAATCAAATCAAAGTATTAGAAAAAGAAAAGTCTGAAATAGACCAATACAATACTTCAATAAATGTTAAGAGAGAAAATATACAAAAAGCAAAGGCAGATATACAAATATTTAACAAAAATATTGATGAATTATATAATAGTCTTGATTCTAATAAAAAAGCAAAAGATATTGCTCAGAAATTACTAATTAATTATATTGAAGCAAAAATGCAACATGCAACAAAACATTTAAAAAATGTCGGTATTAAATATTATACTATTTTAAAAGATAGTGGAGAAATTAAACAGGATCTTATTATTACATATAAAGGCAACGAATTTAAAAATTTGTCTAGGTCTGAAACTATTGCTACATCACTTGAAATTAGCAATATGTTAAATAAAATTTCTGGTGTTAATTTGCCACTATTTGTTGATGATAGCGAATCTTGTGCAGATTATAATTTTATTGAGGATTTTTCAAATGATACTCAAATTCTTATTGCAAAAGTAGAAAAAGGACAAAATTTAGAAATATCAAATTATCAAAATATAGAGACTATGCAAATTGCTGCATAGTCTTAATAAAATAATGGAGGAACACTTATGAAAATTAAAAGTTTATTAGTAATGCCAGGAAAAGAAGTACAAAAAGTAAAAATTCCTGCAAATATAAAATTTATAAAATCACTATTAGGAGAAGACCTACAAAAAATAAGAGTAAATGAAAATACAATTATTTATTTATCAAAGCAAACGGATTATACAGAATATAACAGGCTTTTTGATGGTTACATTTTAATTGGGACTTTTTTGATTGTATCTATAAAAAATAATAAAAGGGTTTCGATGAAAAAAAGAGATATTAGAAAATATACTAATATGTTCAAACTATCAAAGCATGAAAAGAAAGTAAATCTCTTTAAAGAAGAATTTTTAGAAGAATATTACTTTAATCAAAGAAAAATGAAAGAAAAAAATAGAGAGCATAATAAAGAGTTTATCTTTAGAGATGCCGCATAAATAAGGAAAGGATGATTTAAAAAATGAATAAATATGAAACAATATTTTTACTAAATATAAAATTATTAGAAAAGGATCAAAAAAAGATATTAGATAAACTAATAAAATGTATTTCGGATTTTGGAAAAATAAACGATATTAAAAACATTGGAAAGAGAACTTTAGCTTACGAAATAAGAAAGCAGAAACAAGCATATTACTATGAGATAGATTTTGAAGCAAAACCTCAATGTATTTCTGAACTAGAACGACTATATAGAATTACAGATGAAGTTTTAAAATTTATTACAGTAAAAATTGATGAATAAGGAAAGGAAATAAAAAATATGAACAAAGTAATTTTAATTGGTAGACTTACAAAAGATGTAGAACTTAGATACACTCAAACAAATAATACAGCTGTTGCTTCTTTTAGCCTCGCTGTAAATCGTAAATTTGTTAAACCTGGTGAAGAAAGACAAGCTGATTTTTTTAATATTATTGCATGGAATAAACTTGCAGAAAATATTTCAAAATATTTATTTAAAGGAAATCAAGTTGCGATTTCTGGTAGATTAGAAACAAGGTCTTGGGATGACCCAAACGGTCAAAAGCATTATGTAACAGAAGTTATTGCTGAAGAAATAGATTTTATAAGAAGTAAAAACAAACAAAATAATGAGGCAATACTAAACTCACCCACTCCTATAAATAAAAATGATGATACATCTGATTTTATATGTAATGGTGATGATTTGCCATTTTAGAAGGAGGGCTATTTATGTTTAAGCAGTTTTTTATAAATAAGTATTTTCAAAAATTAAGTAATACTAAATTTTTTAGAAATGATGAAAATGCTATTATTGGTAAAGCAAAAGATATTATTAAAAATCTTCAAGACCAAATCTATTATGTAGAAAATCCACACAATGATATTGATGAGGAAAATAGAGATTTTATAGTTGAAGAAGCAAATTCACTAATAGAAGAAATACAAAAAGAGTATCGTAACAAAAATAATGTAATAGGACTGTATAATCACCCAATGGCAGGTTTCTATGTACTACAAGATAAATATACATTATATAAAGATTTAAAGGATTATTACAATGAATTGGAGGGAAAAAACAAATGAATAGTAATGAAATGATATTTACAGAAAATGAATTGCAAATTTTAGCAAATGCTTTGGTTGTACTCTTAAAATTTAATGAAACGAATGGATCAGATTTAGGAGACTTTATCAGTGTTTCTGGATTATTAAGTAGAATGAACGCTGAACTTGACGATATTGAATTTCAAAGAATGCAAGAAATGGAGGCTAACAGGAATGAATACTAATATTATAAGTATTAAGTATGAGGACGACTTCTGTCCTCGTACTTTTAATGGTAGAGAATATTCATATTACACAAACAAAATATTAAATATTGGAGATTTAGTTGAGGCACCAACAAAATATGGTACCAAAATAGCAAAAGTAACTAGAATAAATGTACCAGAGAACGAAATTATAAATATTAAACCATATATGAAAACAATTACTCGTAAAATAAATAGAAATAGATACATCAATTTTTATGAGATTCAGGAAGATGCAGCATAATGAACGAAAAGCAAATTGCAAAAGTTTTAGTACAAAAATTGCTTGATATGGGATTTACTGTGCACAGATATAATGCAGTAACAACAAATTCTATTTATTTGAAATTGGATTATGGAGTATGTTGTGGAATTAGAATTGCTGATCATAATGGAAAAAAGAAATATCATTATAGATTTAATGTTGTAAAAGGTTATTGTGGGGATAAGATTATTTATTTTAAAAATCTTATCTCTTATTTTTATACCTTTGAAGAATTGCCACAACTATTAAATATGGTCCAAAAAGAACGAGAATCAAAAATAAAAAAATATGGTTTAGAGAATTACAAATTATATATGGAAAAAGAAAAACAAGAAAATGAGCTATTTAATAGATTTAAAATGGTAGCTTAAATTTGGAAGGAGAAATTTATGGATGGTTTAGAAAGATTGGAAAAAGAAGCAGTAGAAATGAATAATCATAATGTTATTTTAATTTTTAATTATATAAAAGAAAAAGAAAGTTTACGAGATAAATTTAATAATGAAGAAAAAACTATAAAAGGTATGTATGAATTTATATGTAATAAGGCAAGGACCGTTTCTCAAAATAATGTAGCAATGGTTCAAGACAATATTGTATATCTATGGGCTATGGCCTATTTCAATAAAACTAATGAAGAATTAGGAATAAATAAAAAAGTATCAACTCCCAAAAAGGAAACAAAGAAAACTGAAGTAAAAAAAGAAGAATCACAAGAAGAAAAGAAGGAAGAAAAAAAAGATAATCAAGTTTCTTTGTTTGAGGAGGTGAAAAAATAATGGGTTATATCACAGTAGCACATAGAAAAATTTTAAGACAATTAGACTCTATTTCATATTTTCCTAATGGTTGGGATAAATTTGTAAAAGAACAAGCAATTTTCCATAATTTAATTATTAAATCTAGTAAAAATCAATGTTATTGCACAAATTGTCATACCACATTTATTAGCACAAAAAAAGTAAATGAAGAAATTAAATGCCCTAACTGCAATAACAAATATTTAATAAAAAGAAGCAATTTAAAACATTATAAATTTAAGGATTATTTGTCAATTTTGGATAAAGCAAATGACACTTTAGTTGTACGATATTTTGAACTGAGAACAATCATAGATGCTAATCATAATGCAACATCATCAGTTGTTGAGTTTGGCAGAGAAATCCCGGATAAAACACGAAATAGAGCGGTATATGTAAACGATAGAGTTTCCAGATGTCAAGGATGTATTTTTATAAGCCATAGTAATTATTGTGATGAAAACAATTGGAGAGAATATACTCGTAATTATTCACTTATTGATTATTCTATTGCATTTCCTAATAATATAAAGAACATTGTAAAAGATACACCATTTAAATATAGCAATATATGGAATGTTGTAAAACATTCACCATTTTATATAGATTTAGCAAAACTAATACAAAATACATCTGAAATATCAAAAGTAGAAATGTTAGCAAAATTAAAATTATATAAGTTAGCATTAAATGCCTATTGGTGTAATCCTAAAGGCAGTTTTCAATCAATTTTTGGTGTTCCTAAAACTTTTTATCCGTTTATGAAACGAAATAACATTACATATAGACAATTAAAAATACTTAGATTATTACAAGAACCCAATATAAAAAAGATTCATTATTTAGAAACTTTTGCTAGTTATTATAATGATGAAATAGATACTTTTGAAGAAATTTCAAAATATATAAAATTAGACCGTTTTATACAATATTCAAAAATGAAACACCATAAAATAGATATTCATATGTATAAAGACTATTTACGATTTGCTAAATTATTAGGACTAGACTTAAAAAATAATAGATATGCTTTCCCTAAAAATTTAAAAGAATCCCATGATGAATTAGAAAAACAATACGAAATTAACAATAAAAAAATTATAAATTTGTCAATAGTAAAACGAAGTAATGAATTGTTGAAAAATACATTCAATGATGGCAAATTTATTGTACTTCCTGCAACAAGCATAAAAGATTTACAAAATGAAAGTTCACAACAAAATAATTGTGTACGAACATATGCAGAAAAATATGCTGAAGGTTTTTGTGATATTTATTTTATGAGAAATGCTAAGAAGCCTGACAAATCCCTTGTAACAGTTGAAGTACGACATAATAAGGTAGTGCAAAGTAGAATTAAAAATAATAAATGTCCAACAGACCAACAATTACAATTTTTAAAAAGTTGGGAACAAAATGTATTGAAAGGAGCTGCTTAATATGACCACAAAATCAAACAATAAAGAGACAAAAATAAAAGATATATTTAATAAAATTCAAACTGGAGTAACAAATATAATAGAATCTGGAGAGTATGCAAAATTTTTAAAGTTTAGTAAAAATTTTCATTCTTATAGTTTTAATAATATTGTTCTTATATATTCTCAAATGCCAAATGCAACAAAAGTTGCTGGATTTAAAACTTGGCAAAGTATGGGAAGAAAATTAAAATATGGATCAAAAGGAATACAAATAATATACCCTATTAAACGAAAATATGAAAAAAATACTACTATTGAAGGTCAAAATAGCTTATTAAATAGTGAGGAAAAAGAGCAAAAGCAAACAATAGAATATCTAACTTATAGAGCAACTTATGTTTATGATATCTCACAAACAGTTGGTGAATCATTACCAATGGAAGATGATAAATTAAATACAAATAATAACATAGAACTATTTAATTATTTAAAGTCCTTTTCCCCATTCCCTATTAAAGAGATTGAAATTTTTGGTAGTACACAAGGTTATTGGAGTCCAAAAGGAAAATATATTGCACTAAAAAAAGAATTATCTATTGATGATAAAGTTGCTACACTGCTTCATGAACTTACTCATGCATTATACGATGATTTTGACTATAAAAAAGATAGAAATTTATCAGAAACATTTGTTGAATCAGTTGCTTATATTGTAGCTGATTATTTTAATTTAGATACATCAATATGTAGTTTTAATTATATTACATCTTATATAAAAGATGATATAAAAATACTTATGGAATTAGGAGATAAAATACAAAAAACAGCTAATAAATTTATAAAAAGATTAGAAGATGATATCAATAATAGAAATATACGAATAGCTGTATAGAAAGGATTTGTAAAAATGCAAATAGAAGATTATATAGAAGTCGCAAGGCATATAAATATATTAAATGTAGCATATCATTTATGCTTAGAAATAACAGATGATAAACATACAGAAGTTAAAGCAATTTGTCCATTTTGTGGATATAATAAAAATTCAAAAATTGCCACATTAAGTTTAAATACTACAAACAACAAATATTGTTGTAGTCGTTGTGGTGCTGGACGGATATTCAGTAGGATTATATGCTCGTGTTAAAGGTATAGATAATAAGAAGGCATATAGAGAATTGTTAGATAGAGAATGTTTTTCTATTCAAAAAAGTAACATAACAATAAGTCCTATAAATGAAATTGCAGATATAGATAAAAGAGATGCAATTTATAGAACTTTTTTAAATATGTTAAAACTTGAAAAAAGCTCAAGATTAGCACTAAATAGACTTGGATTTTTAAATTCTACTATTGAAGAACAGAAGTATAGGACAATACCCAACAAAAGTATTCACAGAAGGTTAATTGCATATAGATTGTCAAAGATGTATGATTTATCTGGAATACCTGGATTTTATCAAGAAGCAGATTTTAGATGGACTTTTTCTGCAGGTAAAGGAATATTTATACCAATATTTGATGAAGAACATAAAATACAAGCATTATCAATACATTTGGATAAGCCTTTTAATAATACAAAAGACATGTGGTTTTCTAGTAAAGATAAAATTAACGGTACTGGGACTAAAAATCTATTAAGTAAAAATAATATTGATGAAAATACTGATACTGTTGTACTAACTGATAATTTCTTGTTAGGAAACTATATTAAGGCAAGTTTAAATGTACCAATGATTGCATTTTCTAACATTAGTAATTCATATCAAATATTAAAAGTTATTGAATCTACTAATGTTGATAATATTATATTTGCTTTTAAAATTGGTCAGAATGATAATTTAGACTATATTATAAATAGAGTTTTTAAAGATTTAATACCACTTGGTTATAACCTCGAAACTAAAGCAATAACTGATTTTAAGGATGTATTAGATAAAGATTTTTTAACATTATATTCATTAAGAAAAGTCGCATAATTTGTGTGTAAAAAGAATTGTTTTATAGCTTACTCTTACTTAGGAGTAGGCTATTTTTTTATTTACTATTATATTGATAAATAATTTGTTTTATGATATATAATATGAAGACAAATAGTAAGTTATAGAGGAGAGTATTTATGGAAAAAATAAAAAAATTATTTGGAGAAATTGATTTAACTTGGAAAAAGTTAATTTTATTTGCAATTCTAGCAGGAGTTTATACTGCAATAATGGCAATGTTACCAATAGTAAAAGATACTTCATTTTCAGATTTAACCGTTACTTTTGAAGTGTGGATTTTATGTGGTATATTTATTATTATGAATAGCAAATCTGCAAAAGATTCAGCAGTAAAATGCTTTGTGTTCTTTTTAATAAGTCAGCCATTAGTTTATCTTATTCAAGATGTGATAAATCATAGTCAGTTGTTTATTACATATTATAGATATTGGTTTATTTGGACTATTGCAACAATTCCAATGGGATTTATAGGATATTATATGAAAAAAGATAAATGGTGGGGACTATTAATATTAACACCAATATTAATTTTATTAGGAGAAGAATTTGGTGGATATTTATCAAAAGTAATATTTTCTTTTCCAAGACATTTACTAACTACTGTATTCTGTTTAGTAACATTAATTATTTATCCATTAGTTATATTTAAGAATAAGAAAATAAAATTAATTGGTGGAATTATAAGTGCAATTATTATCGTAGTTATGACTATTTTATGTTTTGTTAATCCACCAGTATATAGTACAGAAATTTTAGCAAATGGTGAAAAATATCAATTTGATGATTCTTATAAAGTTTACTTGGTGGACAAAAAATTTGGAGAATTAAGTATTAAGTATGAACAGGGGATAGAAGATTGGATGGTTCATGCTGAATTTAAAAGAGCTGGTAAAACTGAATTTGTACTTGAATCACCAGATGGTAAAAAAACAGTATTTGATATTTCTATTCAGAGAAATACATATACTATAAAAGAAAAGAATAATTAATCGTAATATTTTGATATTATGCACAAGTATTAGAAAGATAAATTACAAGTTATAAGTGAAGTAAACCAAAGGTGTGTGTATTTTTTATAAATTATATTATACAATTATTCTTGAAAGAAGGGATAATATGAATCAAGAAAAGATTGGAAAATTCATTACTGAAAAAAGAAAAGAGAATAAATTAACACAAGAACAACTAGCAGAACAATTAAATATAAGTAAAAATGCAGTAAGCAAATGGGAAAGGGGACTAAATCTCCCTGATGTATCAATCATGCAAGATTTATGTAAAATATTAAATATTACTTTGAATGAATTATTTATTGGAGAAAAAATATTAGATGATAAATATAAGGAAGTAGCAGACAAGAATTTATTAAATGTATTAGAAAATAGTTCATTTACACTAAAAGAAAAAATAGATTTTTATAAGAAAAAGTGGAAAAAAGAGCATATATCTAAATTCATTATGTGTTTTATAATTTTTATTATTCTAGGTATTGTTCTTAAATTCCAAAATGTTGAAGGGTATATTATTGGAGCAATAGAAGGAATGTTATCATTATTATTTTATATTTTTTTATATAATCAAATGATGATATATGTTGAAAATAATGTTTATAAGAAATTTGAAAAAGAATGATAAATAGTGATTTTAAGGAGGAAAGTAGAAAATGAGAAAATGCTTAAGATGTAAAAATGATATGATTGAAAATTTAGAAGTTACAGCATCTTCATATTCTATAGATATTAGAGAAAAGGGAATGTTCAAAACTTGTATTGAAAAAATCAAATGTGCTATTTGTCCAGAATGTGGGTACACTGAATTATACATAGCAAATTCAGACAAAATAAAAAAATTAACAAAGAAAGATAAATAATCATAGATTACAATTTAGGGGGTGTTATATATTAGGAGGTGTTAGAAATAAATTATTGGTTGATATTGTTAGTAATACTTATTTGTTGTATTATTATAATACCTAGAACAAATAAATTATATTTAGAAATAATTAAAAGAAAAAAGAAAGGTAGGAAAAGAAAAATGCCACAAGAATTAATGAAAGAATTTATAGGAAAAGTATGCACTATTGGCTTATTTAATGAATCTTTTGGAATACAAGGAAAAATAGTTTCAATAGAAGAAAATTGGATAAAAGTTGAAGAAAAAAATAAAGTTCGTATAATTAATGGAGATATAATAAGAGATATATCAATAATGCCAGAAAAATATCAAAAGTAAAACATAAATTACAATAAATAAGTGAGATTAATAGTAATTTGTAGAATTGGAGGAATTTATAATGAAAGAAAATAGTGAAAAAGA
>CAMNMV010000025.1 GCA_946545015.1 uncultured Clostridium sp. | reverse complement strand
AAAAAGTTATGAAGATTAAGAGAATTATTATTAGTATGGTAACAGCATTATTGTTTTTAGTAGTGCTTATGTGTCAAACGGTATTAGCTGCACAAACATTAAATCCAGCAAGAGTGCTATATGAATTACAAAATGGTGAATCAAATATTCCAAGTGATCATGGAAATTATGATGGGATTGATTATGGAGTTGAATATGATTCACAGAATAAAACGTGGCAAAGAATAACGAAAATAGGAGAAAAAGTTAATGGACAATTAACAAGACTAGAAGATTATTATTGTGCTTATAAGAGTATTGGTTTCCAAGATAGAGACGATTCTGATAAAGAACAAGGTGAAACAGATTATGATGATAAATATACAATGAAATATGATATGTCAAATTCAGCTGACAAAAGTGCAATATTAGGATTTAGAGTAAATGGAAATCCTATGTATACAGAAGAACAATATAAGAAAATATTAGCATTAGCAGATTTATTCTATGTGGGCGATGATATTGATTTTTATGTAAGTAACGTATTAAATCCTGCTTATGCACAAGATGAAGTATTTTCTGCGAATGAATTTGATTATGCAGATTTTAAGAGTATAAATGCAGAAATAACTGTAGATCAGATAAGAGCTGTACAACAACTTGTGTTATGGGATTTTACTAATAATTATGTATCTTTAGCAAATAGCGTTGGAGATGATTTCTTATGCTATAAAGATGGAACGGGAATACATTCATTAAGAAATTCTGGAGAAGTTGTTGATCAGGACAATAATAAATCTGGTTATTGGCAAAATGAACAAGCAAAAGCTTTATATAGATATTTAAAAACAACTGCTACAAGTAATGCTAATAATACTTTACATAGTACAAATGTATATTTATATACAAATCCTGATCAAGTAAATTCAACACAACCAGTAATTGAAATAGTACCAAATATAAAATTCGACTTAGCATTGAGAAAATTCATAACTGATATAAAAGATGGAAACGGTAATAGTGTATCAACATTTACAAACCAAATGAAACAAGACAGAGATCCAAATAGAGGAATTGATGGAACATCAGTTGAAGGAGAAGAAACAACTGCTACAAAACAACATGCTAAAACACCAGTAGAAGTTGAAAAAGGATTCCATGTTATATATACAATAAGAATATATAATGAAGGAAATATAAAAGGAACAGCTACAAAAATTACTGATCACTTACCAGCAGGATTAGATTTTGTTCCAGCAACTGAAAGTACAATAAATAGAGATAATGGATGGAAAGTTGATGCAACAGATGCAACAGGAAAAACAATATATACAGAAAAATTAGCAGGAGAAGAAATAACTCCATGTGATGGTAAAGAAAATTTTGCTTCATTAACAGGAGCTTCATATTATAGAGATGTTCAAATTGAATGTAAAGTAAATGATAATGCAACATCTGCTACATTATTAAACGTGGCAGAAATAACAGAAGATAATGCACCATCAGGTATAAAAGATATAGATTCACATCCAGGAGAAGAAACACCATCAAATGATGAATATACAAAAATAGGTAATACTTCAGATGGTAAAGGATATGAAGATGATGATGACTATGAAAGATTAAAATTAAAAGAATTTGATTTAGCATTAAGAAAATACATAACAAAAGTTACAAGAACAGAAAATGGAGAAGAGACTACTGTAAAATCAAATGAAGATTTAAAAGGAAGAAATCCAAATGTTGATGGTAAAATAGATCCATCAACAATACCAAATACAGCAACATATAAACATAGAAAAGATCCAGTAGCTGTAAAACCAGGAGATTTTGTATACTATAATTTAACAGTATACAATGAAGGTGATGTAAAAGGACACGCAACAAAGATTACTGACAAATTACCAGCAGGACTAGAATTTGTTGAAGTAGTTAGTGGAAACTTTACAAAAAATGCAACAGAATCTACAGGAAATTTATTAGTATTAGATAGAAATAATAACAATAATCCATTAGCAGCATATGTTATAGGACAAGATAATATAGCAAATGAAACAGTAACTATTAAATGTAGAGTATTAGAACCAGCAGAAGGTGATGACTATGAAAAAATACTTACAAATATAGCTTGGATTTCAAAATACTATAATGCAGAAAGAACAGTAGAAGTTGATGTTGATAGAGATTCAAAAACAACAGACTTCCCACAAGAAGATAGATTAGTTACACCAGCAGATGAAAAAGGATATTTAGGAAATGAAGAAAATAGAAACAAAGATTGGGCAGATTCTTCTGAATACTTCAAAGGTGAAGAAGATGATGACGACTTTGAAAAAATAGTAATTTATAAAGGTCCTACAATTCATAAAGGTGTTAAAGATGTTAGAAACCAAGATTCAGGATATGATGATGGCGTAAATGAAGAAGAAGACTTACATAAATGGGTAATAAATTCTACAATACCATCTAATATAGCAGATTACAAAAAATATATTATCGTTGACAATATTGATTATAGATTAGTTTATGAAGGAACTAAAAAACCAGTTGAAGTTAGAATTATAAATAATGATAGAGATAACAGAAGAGTTATTGCAGAATTATCAGAAGATGATTATGAATTAACTTATGAAGATAATAGTTCAGATAAATATTCTGGAACATTAACAGTAAAATTATTAGAAAAAGGAAATAGCCAATTAACAAAAATTAAAGAATATGGTGGATATACAGTTGAAGTAGTATTCTACACATCTTTTGCTAAAGATGAAAATGGAAAAATACTTGCTGAAATCATAGGAAAAGAAATTCCAAACCAAGCAACACTTGAATATGAAAATGAATCTGGTGAAGAAGATTCAGAAGATTCTGAAATACCAGAAGTTCATACAGGTGGAATAACATTATTAAAATATACAAATAAAGATAATGAAAAAGTTGGATTAAAAGACGCAGAATTCAAAGTATATAGAACTGAAGAAGATGCAAGAGCAAAAAGAAATGCATTAAAAACAGTTAAATCTGATAAAAATGGTTTAGTAAAATTCGTTGGATTAGAATATGGTGAAGATGCAATGGATAATCCAGATGCAAATAAAACAGATGAAGGAACATTTGATCATGATTCTACAAAATTAAGTACAGATTACTGGATTGTTGAAACAAAAGCACCTTTAGGATATAAAACAATAACAGAACCAATCAAAGTAACAATAAATAATTCAAGTTATGAAGAAGATATTGAAGTATTAATTAGAGAAGAATCATCAAAAGATAATCCAACAAGATTAGTAGAAAACATACCAGAAGAATTTGACTTAGCATTAAGAAAATTCATAACAGATGTAAATGGTAAAGCACCAGAAGTTTCAAGAGAACCAGTTGTTGATACAACTAAATTAGCTGATGGAAGTTCTACAACAGCTACATATACACATCCAAAAGATCCAATTATGGTAGTAAATGGATATTTAGTAACATATACATTAAGAATTTATAATGAGGGTGATAGAGCAGGATATGCATCTATAATTACAGATGATATTCCAGAAGGATTACAATTTGTACCTCAAGATGAATTAAACAAAGAATATAGATGGGTAATGTATAAAGAAATTAAGAATGAATCAGAAGCTAATGGTAAAGAAGTAGTTAAATGTAAAGTTAAAGAAAATGAAACTGAAAGATTATTTGTTGAAACTGAAGATGCTAGTGAAGCAGCAATAATTAGAACAGATTACTTATCTCCTGAACAAGGTGAATCTAGAATGAAAGATGGAGATACAGAAAATCCAAACTTAATAGCTCCATTTGATCATGAAAAAGGATTAGATTATAGAGATATAAAAGCTAAATTTATAGTAACAGAACCAAATGGAAGTAAAAGAATTTTAACAAACTATGCTCAAATTTCTGAAGATAAAGATGAAGAAGGAGAAGATGTTGATGATAGAGATTCTACTCCAAACGTATGGAACGAAGGAGAAGATGATCAAGATATCGAAAACTTAAAAGTACCTGATTTTGACTTAGCTTTAAGAAAATGGGTAACACAAGCAATTGTTATTGAAAACGGAAAAGAAGAAGTAACAAATACAGGACATGATGCTTGGGATGATCCAGAAGACATAGTTAAAGTTGAATTACATAGAAGAAACTTAAATAATGTAACAGTTAAATTTAGATATTCAATAAGAGTATATAACCAAGGTGAAATTGATGGATATGTAAAAGAAATAACAGATTACATACCAGAAGGATTAAAATTCTTACCAGAAGATAACCCAGATTGGGTTGATGAAGGAAATAATGTAATTTCTACAAGAAAATTAGAAGGAACATTATTAAAAGCTGGAGAAGGATATGCTGATGTTGAAGTATTACTAACATGGATAAATAGTAAAGACAACTTAGGATTAAAAGTAAATACTGCAGAGATATCAGAAGATTACAACGAATGGGGTGTACCAGATAATGATTCAACACCTGATAATAGAGTACCAGGAGAAGATGATATAGATGACGCACCAGTAATGTTATCAATTTCAACAGGTTCTGAAGTAACATACTATGCTTTAGGATTAGGAATCTTAGTAGTAATTGCTGGAGGAATATTCTTAATTAAGAAATATGTTTTATAATACTTACGGGAATTAGGGAAACCTAATTCTCGTTTTTTTATTTTTTTATTTACAACAAAAAAAATGTATGTTATAATTTTTATATAAAATTCAAAAGAGGTGTAATATGAATCAAATATTATCTACGGAAGATATAAATAATAAATTTAATAATAACAATAATAAAAGCAAAGGTAAAAAAGGACCAAAAGATATTAGAACAGTAACAAAATTCTTTGCAGTAATATTATTCGTTTTTGGGGTTTTTCTAATTGCTAATAGTTCATTAGCATTATTTGGTGGTGAAACTAAAAAAGAAGAAGTTGCTACAAAACCTTCATTACAATTAGAGGACAAAGATAATGGAGAACAGTTTATACTAAAAATAATGCATGATAAAGCAATTAAAGAAGTAGAATACTATTGGAATGATGAAGAACCAACTGTTGTAAATGGTGATCAAAGAAAATATATAGAAAAAACAATTGATATACCAACAGGGGAAAATACATTTACAGTAAAAGCTACTGATGTTAATGGAGAAAAAGTTGAATATTCAAAGACATATACATTAGAAGGAAAATTGAAAATAGATATAAAACAATCAGGAAATAATATAAAAATAACTGTAACAGGACAAGATGAAATTAAGAAAGTAGAATATGCTTGGGATGATGATGACTTAAAAGAATTGGAAATTACAGAAGGCCAAACAGAGCAAACATTTGAAATACAAGTTCAATTGGGTGAACATGAATTTATGGTAAAAGCTACAGATATAAATGATGAATCAAGTGAAGAAAATATTAAAATAACAGGAACAACAAAGCCAACAATAAAATTAAGCAAAGGTGATGATGCTTATGTTATTAAAGCTCATGATGATATTGCATTAGATAGAATAGAAATTACTACTATTTCAGATGGTAAAACAAGAAAAATAGAATCAGACGGAAAAGATTTTACATATGAATTCCCATTAAAAGAAGGGGATGAAAATAGAATACAAATTGTAGCATATAATTCAAATGGTGTTGCATCAGATCCAGTTAAAGCTAAATGGAAAAAATAGATTATAGCCCTCTATATGCGATAGAGGGCGTTTAAATTTAAAATGATAAGAAGGAAGCAAAATGAGTTTGAGTTTATTTGATATGTTATCTTATTTCATAATTTATTCATTTTTAGGATGGATAATGGAATCGATATTTCGTTCTTTTTGTGAAAAAAAGATAATAAATACAGGTTTTCTAATACGGACCAGTTTGCCCTATATATGGGCTTGGAAGTATAATAATGATACTAATAATTGGACATTTAAAAGGAAATATGATAGCATTGTTTTTAGTATCACTTATAGTATTAACATTTTGGGAATATATAGTAGGAGTATTATTAGAAAAAATATTTAAGACAAAATATTGGGATTATTCAGACCATAAAATAAATTTTCAGGGAAGAATTTGCTTGACCAATTCACTTGCTTGGGGATTTCTAGGGGTAGGTTTTATTGAATATATACATCCATTTATAGTATCACAATTAGAAAAAGTAGATCCAGAATTATTTCATGTGATTATATATATAGCTTTAGGAATTATAGTTTTGGATACGATTATAAGTATTATAAAGATTGTAAATATAAAATCAGCTTTAGAAAAAATTGAAAAAATAAATGAAGAAATAAGAAAGAAAATAAAAGATTTAAAGGAACGCGGAAAGAAAAAGACTGAAGAAATTGAAACTACTACTGAAAATGTTAAAATGAAAAATGATGAAATTAGTGTAGAAAAGCTTGAAAGTAGAAGAAATAGAATGTCTGAAAGGCTATATAGGTATGTGTATAGATTAAAACAAGCATTTCCAGCAATAAATACGAAAGAGATTACTGAGATTTTAAATAAAAGAAAACAAAATAAAGAAAATGATTCAGAAGATAAAGGGAGGAAATAAAATTGCAAGATATTTATATAATAGATGATGATTATTCATCAATATTAGTATTTAGAGAATTATTCAAAACAGATCCTGATTATAAATTTGTTAATGTAAAATCAGAAGAAATTGATATTGCTTTAAAAAATATTCCTTCATTAATCATAATAAATGAAGATGCTGTAGATAGAGATATTATTGAATTGTGTAAACAAATTAGAGATGACGAGGATAACACAATAACTCCTGTAATTGTTGTATCATCAAATGATGATAAAAAGCATAGAGTAGAAATATTACAACAAGGTATAGAATATTATATAAGAAAACCAGTTGATGAGGATTATTTATATTATACAGTTAAGAATTTAAGTAGATTACTAACAATAAATAGAAGAATAAGTCCATTAACGGGATTACCAGGAAATGTTCAAATACATGCTGAACTAAAAAAGAGATTGTTAAAAAAAGAGACATTTGCTGTAATGTATTTTGATTTGGATAATTTCAAAGCATATAATGATGTATATGGATTTTTAAAAGGTGATCAAATCATTATATATACAGGTGAAACAATATCAAGAATATTGCATAAAAGTTGGCTTGAAAATGTATTTGTTGGTCATATAGGTGGAGATGATTTCGTAGGAATAGTGCCTGTAGAAAATTGTGAAAAAGTTTGTCAAGAAATAATTGCAAATTTTGATTCACAAGTAAATCGTTTCTATTCAGACCAAGATAATGAAAAAGGTTATATAGAAGTCGAAAACAGAAAAGGAATAGTAGAACAATTTCCACTTACTTCAATATCTATAGGTGTTGTGGAATGCGATGAAGGAAGATTTCATAACATACTAGAAATAGGAGAGGTTGGAGCCCAAGTTAAACATGCTGCAAAAGCAATAAATGGAAGTAGTTATGCGATAGATAGAAGAAAAATGTAACATAGTAATTAACATTTTAGTAAAATAAAAATTTAAAAGAATAAATAATTGAACTCTTAATATATTTATAAAAAATGTATTAGGAGTTTTTATTATGGTTATTTTAAAAAGAAAACAAATCACGATAGCAACTTTATGTGCTTGTTTATCAATATTTACATTCATGTTTACAGCAGGGCATCAAGAAAAAACGGAAGAAACTGTAGTTCTACCAGTATCGCGGAAAGAAAATAATTTTAGATGCTGGCCATGGGATTCCAGATGAAGGTGCACAAAGTAGTAATGGTACTACAGAGGCACAATCAAATTTAAAGATTGCATTAAAGGTTCAGAATTTATTAGAGCAAAGTGGAAGTACTGTTATTTTAACGAGGTCAGATGAAAATGCAATATATGATTTAGACAGTAAAACATTAAAACAGAAGAAAATATCTGATATTCATAATAGAGTTAAAATAGGTAATGAATCTAGCGCGGATATATTTGTATCAATTCACTTAAATAAAATTCCACAAAGTAAGTATTATGGATGGCAAACATTTTATAAGCAAGGTGAAGAAAATGGAGCAAAACTTGCAAAATCAATACAAGCAAGTTTAAATAATTCTATAGAAAAAGAAAATAATAGAGTTGCAAAAACAATTGATAATGTTTATATAATTAAACATGTTGAGATACCAACGACTATTGTGGAATGTGGTTTTTTATCTAATCCAGAAGAAGAAAAACAGTTATTAGATGATGAATATCAAAATAGATTAGCATGGGGAATTTATAATGGAATAATAAATTATTTTTATCAATAATTAAATTAAATGTATACACTTGAAATTTATGGAAAAAATAATATAAATACATAAATTTCAAGGAGTGATTAATATGGATATAAGTAAAATGAAAAACATGGTAGTCTTAAAAAATTTACCATCAAATATTGTTGATGAAGCTTATGTTGTTTTGAAATCTAGTAAAAAAGCTAAAAAATTGGAAAAAATAGAAAATTTTAAGAATAAAAATAAAGAGGATGAAACATCTAAAAATAAGGAATATGTCGTAAAAGAAGCTGAATTATTAATTGAAGATTATATAAATAAAGTTGAAGATATTGATAATAGTTTGGAAATGAATAGTAGTTTTAAAAAACATAATATTAAAAATAAAAAATATAAAAGATTAGCATATATTTCAACTATATTAGCTGTAGTAGAATTTGTAGTAATAATTTCATAGTGGATTAAACATAAAAATTTAAAGCCAAGCATATAGTTAAAAAAACGAAGGAGGAATTGATATGGACAGAACAATTTCTATAGAAGAAAAAATTAAAAGAGCTGAAGAAATATATGCTAGGCGCCATATGAATAGTCCTAATAATACTGCAACATTTAACTTAGGAAATAGTGAAAAAAAGAATATAGGATTATTAAAAAAATCAATAATTCAAATGAGTATATGTTTGTTTATTTATTTAGGAGTCTATATAGTTCAAAATAATAATTACATATTTTCAAACGATTTTATAAGTGCAGTTCGAGAACTTATAAATACAGATACAAATTTTGTTGAAATATATAATAATATTAGTGGAGTTATCTCAAATATTTTTAATAACAAAAAAAATAATGAAAATGAACAGATTGAGCAACAAGAACAATCTCAAGAGAAAATAGATGATATAAACGCAAAGAGTAAAGTAGAAGATAAAGATAATAATGAAATAAGTGATGCTAATATTGGTGGGAATGTGGAGAATACAGATAATATTCCAGAAGAAATTCCTATACTTTCAGAAGAAGAACAAACAATTTTAAATATAAAGAATACAGCAACATTTATAAAACCAGTTGAAGGACCAATAAGTTCAAAATATGGATATAGAAATCCAACAACAAGTACTGTTCCTAAAAATCATACAGGAACAGATATTGCAGCTAATTTAGGAACTAAAATATTATCTAGTACAGATGGAGAAGTTGTTATAGCATCATCTGAAGGAGATTATGGAAATCATATTAAAGTTCAAATTGGAGATGTTAGTGTGATTTATGCACATTGTAATAAGCTATATGTAAAGCAAGGAGATAGAGTAGTACAAGGACAGGAAATTGCTGAAGTAGGTTCTACTGGTAATTCTACAGGGCCTCATTTACATTTTGAAATAAGATTTTGTGAAAAGACAATAGATCCAGAAAAGATATTAGAATTATGAAAAGAAAGAAATAAAATAAATAATGCAATGGAGGAAAATAATGAAATTTAGTATAGATTTAAAAATAGTTCTTTTTATAATTATATTCTATTTTACGAAGCAACTTGATATTTATTTAATTGTTATGATATTTGCCGTAATACATGAATTATCTCATATGATTTGTGGAATTATATTAAAATTTAAACCTGAGGAAATTAGATTAATGTCTCTTGGATTAAGAATATCATTTAAAACAAATTTTAAGGATTATAATAGAAAAATCAAAAAAGCAAATATATATGAATTAAAAAAAATAGTTGTTGCACTTGTAGGACCAATTGTTAATATTATAATAGCTTTAATATTTCTAAATTATAAAATATTTCCTAAATATAATGATATCATAATATATGCTAATTTCTTGATTGCTATATTTAATTTGATTCCAATATACCCATTAGATGGAGGAAGGGTTATAAAAGGAATTTTACATATTTTTGTTGGAAATTATAAAAGTAAAAGAATAACAAATACAATAACAAATGTGGTTATGATTTTTTTCACAGCACTTTCGAGTATTGCAATATATTATTATAAAAATATTGCAATATTGTTTATAATAATATATTTATGGCTTATAGTTATAAAAGAAAATATAAAATATACAAAGCAAATTAAGATATATAATATTTTAAAAAGTATTGAAAATAATAAAAATTAATAGTAAACTAATACTAATGAAAGTTGGAAGGAGATTCAAAAGATGAAAAAATTGTTGAAGCAAGAAAGAGGTGTATCTTTAATTTCTTTGGCAGCAGCAGTAATTGTTATAGGAATAATAACTTCAATGTTACTTTATAGTGTTAAAGATACAAATGATATAGATAAATTGACTAAATTGTATACTGATATAGATAATTTAGAAGATAAGATTTCAAATTATTACTCTGTTTATGGCAAAATTCCAGCAATTCCTGTCTCAAAACTAGGAGGAGTAAATGAAAAAATAGCAGCAATTTCAAGTGCGCAAGGGGCAGATAGTCCAATAGGAGCAAATGATTTAGGGGATTATTTAGTTATAGATTTAGTGGCTATTGAAAATTTAACATTAAATTATGGAAAAGACTATGAAAAATTTAAAAACTTAACTGGAAGCGGAAATAGTATTGGTGATAATACAGATTTATATGTTATTAATGAAAATAGTCATAATATATTTTATTTAAATGGTATAGAAATAGAAGAAGGAAACAAAAGCTTTAAATATTATACAAATAAAGATAAAGATACAAAAAAAGTAGATTTACGATTTGTCGAAGGTGTAAGAATACCTGATGGTTACAAATATGTAAGTGAAAATAAAAGTAATGGTATAATTATAGATAATATAGAGAATCCTGGAAATCAATATAGATGGATAAATATAGATAAAAAAATAAAAGGTATTTTTGAATTAGAAAATGCAAATCAAATATCAGGATTAAATGATCAAGATAAAATTAAATTTGTTGAAAGTATAAATGAGTATCATGGATACTATTTTTCGGAAGATGACAATATAACCCCAAATGTTTTATATATAGAAGTAAATGAAAATGATATTAATTCATGGTCTGCAACATATGATAAAGAAGGAAATTATAAAGATCAAAATGGTGATACTGCATATATTCCACAAGGATTTCAGGTATGTAAATTAACATCAATGAATACTATAGAAGATGGCTTAGTAATTAGAAATGGTGAAGTGGGAAAAGGAAATGAAAAATATGTATGGGTAAAAGTGCCTGAAGGAGCACTGGAACATGATGAAGATGAAGATATAGATACTGCTCATACATTGGAAGAAATAGAGAATGACTTAAAAGAATATGCTAAAACATATAGAGAAGAAGGATATTTAGATACATATTATGATGGATGTATGGGTGGAACAAGTTCTACAGAAGAATATAATGAATTAAGAAATAAAATGTATCAAAGTATCAAAGATAAAGGTGGATTTTGGGTTTCACAAGATGAAATAGGAGAAGAAAAGTGTAGTGATGCGTTTAATTCTGTACATGTTAGTATAGGGGATAGAACTAAAAGCTTAATGTTTGGAATTCAATGGGATTTAATGTGTAAATTTTTAGAAGAAAAAAGTAGTGACGAATCAAACACAGAAATATTAAAGATTAAAAATTTAGTACAAAATCCGGAAATAACATTAGAATCAAAAAGTACAAATAGTGCAAGTCTAGCTAATGGAAATGTAACTGTTTTACGAGGTGGAGATAGTATAGAGAAAAGAAGTACTATACCATATACAACTCTAACTTATTACAGAACAACAATTTTTTAGAAAAAAACAATGAGATTGCAAATTGAGATCTCATTGTTTTTACTTTTTAATTTTTAAAATTTTTAACTCTTAAACTTTTAATTTTTTAATGGTTTTTAATTCTTTATAAAGATTATCAATTTCATTTTTTCTATTCTCATAAGCTTCTTTATATTCAATATATAATTGATCAAAGTTTTCAAGATTTTCTTCAGGTTTTAGATAAGTTTTAATATATTCTAAGAAATAATTTTTTTGTTTCTCATTTGAAGTTTTATTCATTTTATCTCTATATTTTTTAATTTCATCTAAACGTTTTAATTCATCTTTTAAATCAAAAATATAAGATTCTCTAAATGAAATTTCATAACCAATATCATCAGAAACAACTTTAAATAAAACTTTTACTATTGCTGGATTAAGTTTTCCTAGTTTAGCTAAGTTTCTCATTTCATTTAAAGCTACTGATTTATCCTGTTCGATATTTTTTTCATTAGGATTAGGGTGAGAATTTTCTATAAGTATTTTTAAGGTATCAGAAATACCAATATGAGTTTTGTATTGACGTTTACTAACAATAGCATCAAATTCATCTGCTACTGAAACTATTTGAACTTCGTAAGGAATTTCTTTTTTTGTTAATCCTTGAGGATATCCTGTTCCATTTAAACCTTCGTGATGAGATAAGGCAAAATGAGCATATGGACGAAGTTGAGGATCTTTCATTAATACTTCGTAACCTAAAGTTGTATGTGTTTTCATTGTTTCGAATTCTTCTTCAGTTAATTTACCTGGCTTTTGTAATATTTCAGGTGGAATATATAGTTTTCCTATATCATGTAAATAAGCACCTATTGTACAAAATTCAGTAAAGCCTTTTCTACAGTGTAAATATTCACAAAGTCTACAAGTAATACTTGCAACATTTTCACAATGTTTTCTAGTAAATACATCTAATGTATCTAACATATTTAATTGATATCTCATATTTTCACTAAGATTATATGATTTTAAACTTGCTTTATCATAAAAATCAAATACTGGCGGTTTTCCTCTCATTTTTTGCTCCTTTGTATATAATATCATTCTACTAAAAAAAATTATTAGTATAGTATTTAAATCAATTTTTTATTTATAATAACATTAATAATTTAAATTCGCAAGTAATATCAAAAATATTGACAGTAATATCAAAAAATATCTTAAAAAGGCTTGTACCTCTTGTTTGATTAGGAAAAATGTGGTATTATATATAAAGTTAAAAAAGTAAAGGGATGATTTATATGTACAGAACAAAAACATGTGGAGAATTAAATATAAAAAATGTTAATGAAGAAGTAGAGCTTTCAGGTTGGATTCAAAAAGTAAGAAACTTGGGAGCTATGGTTTTTATAGATTTACGTGATGAATTTGGTATTACTCAAATTGTTGTAAATGACGAAAAATTACAAGAACAAATAAGAGAGTATACTACTGAAAGTTGTATTCACATTAAGCGGACAAGTTGTGGAAAGAAGTAATAAAAATACTAAAATTCCAACAGGAGAAATTGAAGTAATTGCAAATTTTGTAGAAATATTAGGTAAATGTAAAAACGTATTGCCTTTTGAAATTAATACAGATCAAGAAGTAAGAGAAGATTTAAGATTAGAATATAGATTTTTAGATTTAAGAAATGAAAAATTACATAACAATATTTTACTTCGTTCAAAAATATTAAAAGCATTAAGGGATAGAATGGATGAATTAGGATTTTCTGAAATTCAAACTCCTATTTTAGCTAATTCTTCACCAGAAGGTGCAAGAGACTATTTAGTACCAAGTAGAATAAATCCGGGAGAATTTTATGCACTTCCACAAGCGCCACAACAATTTAAACAATTGTTAATGGTATCAGGATTTAATAAATATTTCCAAATAGCACCATGTTTTAGAGATGAAGATCCAAGAGCAGATAGAGCACCAGGAGAATTCTATCAATTAGATTTTGAAATGAGTTTTGCAACTCAAGAAGATGTATTCAAAGTAATTGAAGATGTTATACCATATATATATGAGAAATTTACAGATTATAAAGTCGATAAAGGACCATTTGTAAGGATTCCATATAAAGAAGCAATGGAAAAATACGGAATAGATAAACCAGATTTAAGAAATCCATTAATAATTCAAGATGTTACAGAAGTATTTAAAGATTCAGAATTTAATGCATTTAAGGATAAAACTATAAAAGTTATAGTGGTACCAAATGGTGCAGAGCAAGGAAGAAAATTCTTTGATAAAATGGGAGAATTTGCAACATCTGATGAAGTTGGAGCAAAAGGGCTAGCTTGGACAAAGTTTGAACAAGATGGAACTGTACAAGGTGGAATTGCAAAATTTATCACAGATGACATAAAAGAAAAATTAGAAAAAGACTATGGAGTAGAAAAAAATTCAGCATTATTCTTTATTGCTGATGAATTTAAGAAAGCTCAAAAAATAGCAGGATTAGTTAGAATAGAACTTGGAAAAAGATTAGATTTATTAGAAAAAGATGTATTTAGAATGTGCTTTATAGTTGATTTTCCAATGTATGAATTATCAGATGAAGGAACAATTGATTTTAACCATAACCCATTCTCAATGCCTCAAGGTGGAATGGAAGCACTAGAAACACAAGATCCATTAGATATAGTTGCATATCAATTTGATTTAGTAATTAATGGATTAGAAATGGCTTCAGGGGCTGTTAGAAATCATAATCCTGAAATAATGGTAAAAGCATTTGAAATTGCTGGATATAATGAAGAAGATGTAAAAAATAGATTTGGCGCTTTATATAATGCATTCCAATATGGAACACCACCACATGCTGGTGCTGCACCTGGAATAGATAGAATGATTATGCTTATTGCAGAATCTAATAATATTAGAGAAGTAATAGCATTCCCTAAAAATAAAAAAGCAAGAGATTTATTAATGCGAGCACCTTCAAAAGTTACAGAACAACAATTAAAAGATGTTCATATAAAATTAATAGAAGAATAAAAAATAAAGAGGAACCAAATTTAAAGTGGTTCCTTTTAGTTTATTGATGTATTTAGTGTATTGGTTTGGTTAGTTGTATTCGTATTTGTGCTTGTATTTGTGGTTGGGCTTATATTATCTTGCAATGATTTTGAAGCTTCATCTAATACTTTACTTTTATCACTTTCTGAAATATATCCATATGTTAGCATACTATTTAAAACTTGTTTTTGTCTTTGCTTTGTAAGTTCTGGATTAACAGTTGGTGAATAGATTGAAGGAGCATTTGGAATACCTGCTAGCATTGAAGCTTCATATAAATTTAAATCCTTAGGCTCTTTATTGAAATATCCTTTACTTGCTGCATAAATTCCATAATAACCATCTCCAAAGTATACTGTATTTGCATATAATTCAAATATTTCATTTTTGGAATAATTTTTTTCTAGATCTGCAGCTCCAAATAATTCACCTAATTTTCTAGAGAGTGTTCTTTCTTGTGTGAAAAAGATATTTTTGGATACCTGCTGAGTTATAGTACTACCACCTTGTTCCATTTCATTATCTTTAATATTATTAAAAATAGCTCTTATAACTGCTATAAAATCTACTGAACCATGATCATAAAATCTATGGTCTTCAATTGCGATTACTGCATTTATATAGTCTTTGCTCATATCATCAAATTTTACGAAATGTTCTTTATTAGTTATTTCTGAAATTCTATCAACTAATGGCTTTTCTTTTAAAACATTAGAATATGCTCCAAATCCTATAAAAAAGAAAATGGAAGCTACAATAACAAAAATAATTAATAAAACTAATAAAACTTTTCTAAATATTTTCATATAATAATCCTCTTAAATGGATTATATAATAAATAATCGTTTTTGCCAATAGATTATCAGTATATTTGAAATATAATGATATATAAAATTAAAAAATATCAATTTTAAAATACTAATTTGCAAAAAAATGGAATAGGTATTATAATTATAATAATATACTTTAAATAAGTATTAAAACATAAAAGAGGGAATAAATTATGTTAAAAAGAGAAAAAGAATTGGTACAAAAAATAAAAGAACAAATGCCTCAATTTGAAGGCAATAAAGCAGAAGTTGAAAAAAATATAGCTATGTTTATATATTTGATGCTTGGTAAAGAAAAAGTATATGATGAAAATTTTTTCTTAGCGGATTTTGAAACAAAAAATAAAATGATAAAACTTCATGAAAAGAGAAAATATACATTAAATAGTATAATTAAAGATAGAAAATTATCTTGTATACAAATGGCAGATTTATATGCTAAAGTTTTAGGAGATTTTAAAATTAAAAGCAAAGTAGAAAGAGTAAATAGAGGATGTGCACATTATTTTAATGTTATAAAATTTAGTGATGGTGAAGCTATAGTTGCAGATTTACAAAAAGATTTACCTAATATTCAAACTAGAAGTAAAATTAAATATTTTGGAGAAAAATATATTAGGGGAAATGAAAAGATTTCAAATGAAAAGATGAGTGAAAATGAATTAATACAAATGCAAAAAAATTGCCATTACATAGAAAATGATTCAGATTATATGGATGTGCAAATACTAAGCTTAGCTGAAAAATTAAAAGGTCTACCTCCAGATAAGATGTTAGAAGAAATATTAAAAGATGATAAAGTAAATAAATTACAAGAAGATATAGGATATATAGAATTTTATAATTATTATTCACATTTAATAGGTAAAGTGGCACGTGATTATGATAAAAAACAAATAGATTATTTTAATTGTTATAGAAAAAGGATAGATGAGAACGGAAAAACAGTAAAAGATTATACGATGTGTATATATAGTTTGACAGATGATAAAGCAGACATATATTTATATTCTCAGACAGATAAAAGCTTTAAGAAAACAGATATTGAAAAATTAAAACAAATAGAAAATCAGGGATTGGTATTAGGAAAATCACAATCTGAGAAAGGATTACAAAAATTAAGAAAATATATGAGTGAGCAAACTCTAAAAAGATATAAATCACATAGTGTAAGTAGAGAAGAAATTGAATAAAACTAAGAAAAATATAGCTATAAAAAATAGCTATATTTTTTTACAAAAATTGAAATTTTATTACGGAAAAAGTATATTGAGAGATTTTAGATGAAATTTGAAATTAAAATGTTAACTATATTTAATACAATCGAAATGAAAAGATTTAAAGTAGTTCCGTAAGCATTAGAGACATACGAAAAAATAACTCCTAAAACCTATATTGATTATATTATATAAAGAAGATAAAATTTAATCAGTATTATATATAAAGTATAAAAAATAAAGGAGAAATAGCGATGAACCAATTAAGAAAAACAAACGGAATTACATTAATGTCATTAGTTATAACAATTGTTGTTATGCTTATTGTAGCTAGTATTGTGGCTGCAACAATAATTGGACAAGGTGAAACAATAGATACAGCTAATGATGCTAAAATTTATACTGAACTTAAACAATTACAAGAAGAGATTGAAAAGTATAAAGTGGAAAGAGTAAGTAATAAAAATATAAGAAAGGGAGATTTCTCAGGAAAAGTATCAAATGAAGACTTAGTAACGGATGGAATTTTAAATCAATATCTAGGTATCAGGATAAACAAAGAGGATATAGTAAGAGCAAATGAAAAAGATAAAGGAAAAACAAATGTAAAACTTGGTGTTATTGATGTAAGAAAATTAGCAACTGAAAACAAAACTGATATTGATTCTCAATTGGGAAAAGGTAGTAGTAATAATTATGACGGAAATGATAATTTAACGCAATTTACTGATGTTTTTGCTATTGATATTAATGATAATACTTTATATTATGCAAATGATGGGAAAGTATGGAAATTAGGAAATGATCATATAGATATTCCTAAAATAAGTGTAACTCCTACGAGTGGAGAAATTAATAAAAATACTAAATTTTCTATTAATGTTCAAGGAGAAAATTTAGCAGAAGAAAATGAATATAAATATTATTTTTCAACAGATGAAACATCTTTAACTGGTGGATTAGAAAATGACTATACAAGTGGTACAAAATTTACATTTGATGGAAATAAGGATAATACGTATTATTTGTTTGTTAAAGAAATAAAAGATGATTCAGAAAATGTTTCACAAAAATATGGTGAAAAGATAGAGATATTAGGAACAAATTATCATAGGTTTGGACCATATATATTTACTGAAGCAGATGATAATGATATAGAATTTACATATACTTATGAAGATGGTGAATCAATTAATGATTTCAATCCAAATAACTGGTTTAATGAAAATATAAAAGTAGAAGTAACATGGGGAACAAGTTTAACAAATAGGAAAATACAATCTAATTCAGATAATTGTCAAATTTCTTCTTCAAGTATTATTGCAAAAGATAGTCAAAAAATAACTGCAACAGCAACTGGAACAAGCGGAAATGTAGAAAAAGAAATCAATTTGAAAATTGATAAAAATCCCCCAGTTGTTGCAATTTCAAAAAATACTGGTGATAAATCTTTAGTAAATGGAACAGCGACAATTAGAACTAATATTAATATAACAGATAGTGAGAGTGGAGTAAATTATGGAGTTACTCAATATGGATGGTCAGATGGAGAAAAAGATGAAGATGAACCAACAAATTGGACTAATATAGATTCACAAAGTACCAATATTGAGTATACAGTTAGTGACAATAATAATCACTATTTATGGGTTAAAACAACAGATATAGCTGGAAATGAAACAGTGGAAAAAGAAATGTTTAAGATGGCTGAGGCTATTGCAAAAGTTATCATAGGAACAGAAGAAACTGTATATTTTTCATTACAAGAAGCTTTTGATGCATGTCCAAAAGATGGAACAAGTGCAACAGTTGAATTATTAAAAGATATTGATGAGGTTAGTTCAACATATGTAGGACAAAATATATTATTAAATTTAGCTGGACATACGATAGAAAGTACAGACGCAAATAGAGCAACAATTAGTAATAATGCAAATTTACAAATTGTTCAGTTCATTGGAACTACTGAACAAATAGAAAGTGATGAAAATAAAGCTAAAATTATTAGTAGAAACTTTGTAGCCATTGAAAATAAAACAAATTCATCTTTGACGTTAGGTGATGATGATGATTTGGTATTTAGCGGTCCTAATTTTGATAGTTTAATAATTTCTGGAAAGCAAATAGGAATAAAAAATAATGGTAACTTTAATTTTTATGATGGAAATATAACAGCTATAAGTGCATTTGAAGGGAATGCTTTAGAAATTGGAAAACCAACTGATTATAGCCTTATAACTACCAAAAATGGTGAAGATGAAATTGCATATTTGGGAATACTTTCAAATTATGCAGCAAGGATAAAAAATGTATATTATTCAACATTACAAGATGCTGTGGATAATGCAAGAGTCGGAGATACAATTATTTTAGTTTCACCTAATGTTTTAACAGATACTTTAACAATTGAAAAAACAAAAGATATAACAATTGATATGAATAAATTAAAAATATCATCTAATATTACTACTGGATATATTATAGATAATAAAGGAAAATTAAGAATAACAACATCAGATTCAGAAACTCCAGGTGAAATAATAAGCGTTAACAGAGATATTTTATATAATGATGAAGAAGCACAATTAATTATTGAAAATACAGTATTAACATTAAATATAGCAGGAACAAAAACAATGGATAAAAACGTAATTTATAATCTTGGAACTGTTAATGTTAAAGAAGGAACATTGATAAATGCAAATCAAAATTATAATAATGGAATATATAATATTGGAACATTAAATAATTATGGCGGAACTATATATGGAAAACAGTATAGTATAATAAATGAAGGAAACTTCATTAACTATAGTGGAAGTGCTACAAGTGCTTTGAAAAATAATGAAGGGGGCAATATTAGACTTGTATCAGGAACATTAAGTCAAAATAATCTATATGGTGGAACTTTACAAGTGGAAGGTGGAAAAATTGACGGAGGAGATACAGGTATTAATATACGTGAAAATAATCCAACTATAAATATACTTGGGGGAGAAGTAAAAGTAATATATTTAGCAAGTTCTAGCAAAAATGAATATACAAATATTAATATTGATGGTGGAAAAGTTACTTCATCAAGATATGATGCTATTACAGCATATACTTCTGGAAAATATGTAGTTAATGTAAAAGATGGAGAGTGTAATAGTATATATACTTCTGGAAATGTGACAGAAAGTAAAATATATATATATGGAGGAACAGTAGGAAATATTTCTCAAGAACCAAAATCCGGTGAACTAAAAATTACAGGTGGAAATTTGACGAATGGAATAACTGCCAAAAATGTAAGTGTAACTTTAGGTGAAAATGATGGAACAATTTATAGTGCTGTTCCAGAAATAAGAGGAGGAATTCAATTAACTCAAACACCAATTTATTTCTATGATGGTATAGTAATAGCAAGTTCTAGTAATAACAAAGCAATTAATGGAGAAATAACAGAAATTGCACCAAATGCAGAATTAATATATGGAAAAGATAATAATAAAGAAACAGTTTCTTTACAGACACAACAAGGAGCTGTTGCAAAGATTATAAAAAATAACGATTCTAAAGAATATAATACTATTCAAGATGCGATTAACGAGTATAATGGTGAAGAAAGTGGAATTGTTATATTGAGAGATTATAATTCAACTGAACAAGCAATTATACCAGAGGGAAAAGAGGTTCTTATTGATCAAAATGGAAAGAACATAAATTTACTAAAAACGGATTTTATTACTAATAATGGAAAATTAACTTTAATAGATTCTGTTGGTGGAGCAAGTTTTTCTGAAAAAGCAGGTACGATAATTGTTAATAATGGAGAAATTGATATTAAATCAGGAACATATACTGTACAATTTTCAGGAGCTACAGGTATAGCAAATAATGGAAAATTAGAATTAGAAGGAACTGCATTAATTAAATTAACTGAACAAACAACTAATGCTATAAGTAATTCTGAAAATGGAGTTGTTACTATTTCAGGAGGAAAAATGCAATCAACAGTATCTCAATCTTCATACAAGCCAACCAAAGCACTATATAATAGTGGAGAAGTGAATTTGAATGGCGGAAATATTAGTAGTATGTATATCGGAGTTGATAATATAAAAGGAGGAAAAATAACATCAAATGGAACTACTTTTTCAAGTACAAACAGAGCAATTCATAATTCAAATGGAGAAGTTT
>CAMNMV010000024.1 GCA_946545015.1 uncultured Clostridium sp. | reverse complement strand
CTTAATAATGTATCTAAATATTTTTTACAAGAATTTAAATATAATGTTTCATTTACAGTATGAACATCAACAAGATCTGGTCCTATTGAAATCATTTCTAATTGTGGCATTTTCTTATAAATCATCCCACATTCAACTCCTGCATGTATTGCACAAACTATTGGTTCAACTCCACTATGAACTTCCTTGTAGCTTTCTATATATTGTTTTTCAATATTAGAATTTGGCTTATATTTCCATCCAGGATAAGAAGAATTTTCACTAAACATATATCCAAATTCTCCTACTAATTTATTATTATAATTTTTAACATCTTCTTTTTTATTATCATCACTTGATCTTATCAATTCTGTTATTTTTATTTTTCCATTATCAATTTCAACAATTCCAATATTTCCAGAAGTTTCTACTAAACCTTCTTTATCTTCGCTATATTCAATTACTCCTTGTTTTAAATTAATTATTAAATCAATTACACTTTTACTTTCTTCATTAGAAATGCTTTTATTAAAATTGATTTTTTCATTAAAATCAATTTTTAAATTCTTATCTTCTTCTACAATATTTAATTTATCTGTAATACTACTAATTATATGTTCTATATCATTTTTTTCTAATTTTGAACTAAATATAGCAACAGTTTCATTTGGAATTGCATTATCTTTATTTCCACCTTTAAAATATATTAACATATTATCTTCAATTTTTTGTAAAATCTGTGCTACTAAATAATTAGAATTTAATCTCCCTTTATCTATATCAACTCCAGAATGCCCTCCATGTAATCCTGAAATCTTTATTTCATAAATTTTATTTTCTTCTCTTATACTTTCTAATTCTACATTTTTCTCATATTGAAGTCTCACTCCACCAGCGCATCCAACTATTGCAGTATTTTCTTCTTCTCCATCTACATTTATTAGATATTTTGCATCTATTCCAGAATAATCAAAGTATTTGGCACCATCCATTCCAATTTCTTCTTGAGTAGTAAATAAACAATAAATATCAGGATGTTTTATTTCTTCATCATCTAATAACAGCAATAATGTTGCAACTCCTATTCCATCATCAGCCCCCAATGTTGTATCTTTTGCTGTTAATATTTCACTATTTTCTATTATTTCAATTTGGTCTTTTGTAAAGTCATGATTACTTTCACTTGTTTTTTCACATACCATATCAGTATGAGCTTGTAGCATTATAGAATTTTTTTCTTCATATCCTTCACTTGCTTTTTTCTTTATTAATACATTATATAAGTCATCTTTTCTGTATTCCAAATTTCTTTTTTTAGCAAAATCACATAAGTAATCTGCTATTTTTTCTTCTTGTGTAGAATTTCTTGGAACTTTTGAAATTTCTTTAAACCAATATATTAATTTGTTATATTTTTCTTCAATATTTATATCTATACTTGTATCTATTTCCATATTAATAATCTTACCTTTCTACTTAATTTTATTTTCTCCATAAATCCACATGTCTCAAACTTATATAAAAAGGCATAGCATGTAATGCTTGCCTTAAATTTTAGTTTATTATTTTTTCTTTTTTTACTATTTTAATTTACTCTCTCCGTTCGAATAATTTATTTCAATTCCAGGTTGCACATTATATACATATACATTGAAGCAAACTCCTTTACCGCTATCTTCAACAGAATATGCTTCCATTTGCACACCATTTGCAACTAAATTATTTCCTTCATAAATTGGTGTTACTCTATATAAAACATGATTTTTCTTATTTGCCTTAATATAATCTGAAACTTTATTTTCAAATGGTAGCATACCACTAACATTCATATATCTTGTTCCAGTAATCAAGTTCTTCTTATTAGCATTTTCAGCTGCTAATTGATACCCAATTAAATGACATCTATTATATAAATAATTTCCTTCAACTAATCCTTCATACTTTGTTTTCTGCCAACCTGATGGTTTTATCATATTAATTGCTTGTCTTTCTTCACCATTTGCAGGCATTATATCTTTACAAATATTAGCATAAGCTACTCCACATCTTCCTAAAGAATCTAATTCACTATATGTTTCAAATGGAGTTGTCACATATTCTTCTTCCTTAAATCCTGGCACATTGTTATCTATTGTAACATATGGCATATCAGTATATTCAGGTATACTATCTAAATCAAATGATATTGTACTTACTGGTACTTGATTTTCGTTTTCATTCTTTGCTTCTTTATCATTTGCGTAATCAGTATTATTTACTATATGTGCAAAAACTTCTATTATTACTACACAAATAACTAAAAATATTACTTCTTTTAATTCTAACTTTCTTGTGTTCTTTTTTCTTCCCATATCATATGTACATGTTAGATATTTGCTTAATCTAACATTGCCTCCCCCATTAATTCTTAAGTATTCTAAACCTCTTCGTCCTCCAGCATATCAAATCCATCTGGTGAATATAAAATATATTGTCCTTTTTCATATTTTAACATTGCTCCTTCTGTAGCAAATGCAAGAACTTCACTTGGTAAATCACTTTCTAAAAATTCAACATCTGGTTTATCGGTAAAATCCCATAAGAAAACCTCATTAAGTCTATCTTCTGTAACTAAATATAAATGTCCTTCTATACGGTGTTTATTTTCTTTTGTCTCCAATCAAATATCCTCCGTTCATAATTATTTATTGAAATAAAATATTACTCCACCAACTAATACAACTATAAAGCCAATTATTTTTAGTCCTTTTGTTCCTTCATTTTGATCTCCAAATCCAAAAAATCTTTTTGTTATTATTCTTGAATCATAAATTAATATAACGCCTATTATCATTATTATTGAAGCTATTAATTTTAATATTATTTGAAACATATTATCAACATCCTTTTTTATTTAATTTTAACGTGTTTGGTCTCTGTTTTTTACTTTATTTATTGAATCTTTTATTTTACTTAAAGAAAAAGTTTTTTCCACCTTTTGTGGTCTTACCACCTTAACTGCTTTTCCTTCAATAATTTCAAAACTTGGATTTAAATCTTTTATGTCTGCTTCCTGAATTTTGCTTGCATTATTAAAGCTATCTGCTTCTCTTTTTATTTTTCCATTTGTTAATACTACTCCTAGATTTTCACAATTTTCAAATGCTTTACTTTTTATTTCTTTCATTTTCTCAGGCAGACCAACTTCATTTAAGCAATTTATTGTTCTTAAAGCTTTACAATCCTTAAATGCTTGCTCTCCTATTGTTTGAACGCCACTTGAAATATCAAAAGCTTCTAATTTGTCACAACCTAAAAATGTTCCTTCATCTATTTCTTCCACTCTACAACCATCCATCATATGTACATAAGCAATATTTTTACATCCAGCAAAGGCATATTTTCCAATATTTTTAACAGATTTAGGAATTGATGTAATAATTCTATTTGGAATTTGCATTTTTCTTAATTCTATTTGGTTTTCATTTTCAGAAAATTTTGGCATTTCAAAATATTGTGGTATAGAGCAACAATTTTCAAATGCGTTATCTCCAATTTTCTCTAAGCCTTCTGGAAGATTTATTGAAATTAGACTATTACAATTTTTGAAAGCAGAATTCCCAATATATTTTACCCCAGAGCTTAATGGTGCTAGCATTAAATTAGAACAATCTTCAAATGCACTTTCTTCAATAGTTTCTGGTCCATATGGGCTGTTTAAAAACATTAACTGTTCACACCCGCTAAAAGCTTTCTTTTCTATCTTCTTAATTTTTCCTAATGAGCTAACTGCTTTTAGATCTGTACAGTCTAAAAATGCATTATCTCCAATTCTATTCAAATCAGATTTTATTTCAACACCGTTCTAAAGACTCACATCCCCAAAAAGCTCGTGATCCAATGCTTTCCAAACTTTTTGGCAGTACTACTCTTTTTAAATTAGGACAAAATGCAAATGCACCTCGTTCTATTGATTTAACACCTTCTCTTATTATTATTTCTTCGACATTTTGAAGTTCAGAAAATGCAAATTCGCCAATTACGTCTGTGCCATCTATTACTAATCCAGGTTCTTTAAAATTATCTATATCAACATCAGACATTTCAATTTTCCTACGCCCTATAGGTTCTTCGTCATTTTTTAAATTTAGTTCTTTAATGTTTCCCTTCGTTTCATAAATACTATTTAGATTATCTTGTAATTGTTTTAGTCCTTTACTATTTCTAAATGTATATAATTGAGGATTATCAACAATTTCATTTGCACTATGAATTTTAGGATAAATCCAATGATCACTAAAATTAAATTTGTTCGGCATAACGAAATCTACATCTTTTAAACGAACATTATTATATCCATCATAATATCCTAATACTAAAGATTCAACTTCTTGTGGCAAAACAGCAGTATCACCTTCTTTTAATATTCCCCTATAATATGTCAAATCTAATTTCCCCAATTTCTTAGGAAATCTAAGATATTTTATTCTTTCGGTTTTACCACGTAGGCCATATTCGTCTTCCACTGTATTAAAAGCATGCTTTCCCATTTTTTTTACAGAATCTGGTATAATTAAAAAATCTAAATCACAATTTATAAAAGCACCAACTCCAATTTCTTCTAGTCTTCTTGATAATCTAATTTGTTTTGCACTACATCCAGAAAATGCATAATTGCCAATCTTTGTAACACTATCAGGCAATATGATTTTTTCTAATCTTCGCATAGACATAAAACATTCATCACCTATTTCTATTAAAGAATTTGGAAATTGTATATTTTTTATTTCATCACGCATTGAACGACTATATGTCTCTCCCTTTGCAAAATAGTTAATTTCCGCTAATTTACAATCTATCTTTTTTACTCCTTCTGGAATAACCAAAGTCCCATCTACTAAATCTTCCGGTCCAATATTTTGCAAAACTCCATTTTCATCTATTTTCATCTTTAATCACCTTTTTTACTTTAGTAATTTTCCATCCATTTTTCTAAAAAACAATCTTTTTATGATTTTTGGACATTTTTGAATATCTGCACATAAGCTTTGATTTACTTTTTTTAGTTCTAGTATTTCATTGTCTTTTTGTTCTAAAGCTTTTTTGTACTCGTTTAGCAAATCTTTAGCTTTCCCAATTTTAGAGTTTTCTTGTTTATATTTTTCTAAAATTTTTATTAACTCTTCTTTACTTAGTTCTTCCTTTTCTTTTGAATTATTGGACTCATTTGATTGCGGATTCTCGATTTTCTTAATTATTTTTTCTAAAAAATCATAAGTTTTTTCATCTATATCTTGATTCTCTAATGGAATATCTGGATTTACTATAATATTTTTATCTTCTTCCATATTTTCGTGAATAAATCTTATCGTTTCTTCTGGAATTTTATTGTAATCTTCATCTGGCATATAATCTAAAATCAACTTAACTTGATATAAAGCTTGATTTTGTGTCATTTATAGCCTCCCTCTTTTGAATACATATTTTTTATTATTTTATACCAAAAAAAATTATATTTCAATCCTATTAGTAAATTTATCTTTTATTAATTCTTTTAGTAAAAGATTTTTATCTTTTTCTAAATTAGGATCATCAGCAATAATCTTCATAGATATTCCTTGAACTTGTTTTAAAACAGGCATATCTTCGAATAAATTAGCAATCTTAAATTCTGGTATTCCATGTTGTTTTGTCCCAAAGAAATCACCTGTTCCTCTTAATTCCAAGTCTTTTTCGGAAATAACAAAACCATCGTTAGTATCACACATAACTTTCATTCTCTCTTTTACTGTTTCTCCACTACCTTTATATTTTAATATACAGTATGATTGGTATTCTCCTCTTCCAACTCTTCCACGCAATTGGTGAAGTTGTGCCAATCCAAATCTTTGTGCATCTTCAACAATCATTATACTAGCATTAGGAACATTTACTCCAACTTCGATAACTGTTGTTGAAATTAATATATCGATTAATCCAAATTTAAATCTATCCATTATATCATCTTTTTCTTTTGGTTTCATCTTTCCATGGATATATTCTACTTTATATCCTTTAAATATCTCATTTTTACATTTATCGTATAATTCAACAACAGATTTTAAATCCATTTCTTCAGATTCTTCAACTAACGGACAAACAATGTAACATTGTCTTCCTTCATTTATTTGTGCTTTTATAAAATTATTTACTCTTTCTTCTAAGCCTTTAGTTACAGCATATGTTTCTATCTTTTTCCTATTTGGTGGTAATTCATCTATTATAGAAATATCCAAATCGCCATATAAAATTAAAGCTAATGTTCTAGGGATTGGTGTCGCAGTCATAACTAAAACATCAGGATTTTGCCCTTTTTCAACAATTTTTGTTCTTTGTTTTACACCAAATCTGTGTTGTTCATCTGTTACAACTAATCCTAAATTCTTAAACTCAACATTATCTTCTATAATTGCATGTGTTCCTATTAATATATCTATTTCGCCATTTTTTAATCTTTCTAATAATTCTGTTTTCTTTTTCTTAGTAATTGCTGAAATTAATAATTCACATCTTATTCCTAAGTCATCAAATAATGATTTAAAACTTTCTAAATGTTGTGTTGCAAGTATTGCGGTAGGAGCCATTATTGCTGCTTGATATCCACATTTTACAGCCTTATATGCTGCTATCATCGCAACTACTGTTTTACCTGATCCAACATCTCCTTGAAGCAATCTATTCATATTTTTCTTACTTTCCATATCATTATCAATTTCTTCTAAAACTCTTAATTGTGCTTTTGTTAATTTAAAAGGTAATAAATTTATTACATCTGACATTTTTACATCTTTACTATATTGAATTCCTTCTTCACTATGTACATAATTATTTTTTAATTGGAATAATGCTAATTGTGTCGATAATAATTCTTCGAAAACAAGCCTCTTTCTTGCTATAGAAAAATCATTAAAATCTTTTGGAAAATGAATATCTTTTATTGCATTATTTATATCAAGTAGATCATATTCTTTTAATAAATAATCTGGTAAACTTTCTTCTAACTTCCCATCTACTTCTATTATACCATTTTCTATTATTTTTCTAATTGTATTTTGAGTCAATTTATATGTTAATGGATATATTGGAATTATTTTCCCTGTATTTGAACTTTTTTCAGCACTTTCAAATACTGGTGAACTTAATGTAATTTTCCCAAAAGAATTAGTCACTTTTCCGTAAAATTTATATTTTTCTCCCATTTTGAAAACATTTTTCAAATAACTTTGATTAAACCAAGTAGCAGTAGCTGAACCTGTTTCATCTTTTATAACAAGTTTATACATCGTTTTTCCTTTAAGTCGTATTTCTTGTACTCTTCCTGCCGCATAAGCTTCAATTAAAACTTCTTCACCATTAATACACTCACATATGTTTTTAGGTTTACTTCTATCTTCATATGTTCTTGGAAAATATGTAATTAAATCTTCTAAAGTAAAGATTCCTAATCTATTTAAAAGTTGGACTCTATTGGGTCCAACTCCTTTTATGTATTTTACATCTTTTTTTAAATCCATAATTATCTCCAATTAATCAATTTTTAATAATTTAAAATTCAATCCATCTGAACTAACTAACTTAAAATTAATTCCGAAATAGTTTCCTTCTATTGCATCATTTATTGAATTTGAATGTAAATGTCCATAATAACATCTTTTTACATTATATTTTTTCATTATCCTAATAAAATCTGATTCTTTATTTTGGATTAAATCAATATTTGTAATTGGTGGATAATGCATAAAAACTATTATTTCTTTTTCACTTCCGAATTTTTCTACAGCATCTTTTAATGAAAGTTCAAGCCTTATACATTCTCTATTTAGCATTTTCTCATTACCTTCTTCTTTTACACTCCATCCTCTAGTCCCTGCTATAATATAATTTTCAAATTCGTAACTATTATTGTATATAAAATCTATATTTGAAAAATCTTGTTCCTTTAAGAAATTTCTCATACTTGAAAGTGTTGTCCACCAATAATCATGATTTCCTTTTAGTAAAAGTTTCTTTCCTGGTAAATCGTTTAAATATCCAAAGTCAACATCAGTTTCAGATAAATATGTCTCCCAAGAAAAATCACCTGGCAATACTACAAGATCATTTTCAGTTACTTTTGACAACCAATCTGTTTTTATTTTTTTATCATGATTTTCCCAATTAGCTCCAAATATATCCATTGGTTTAGGATTTTTTAAAGATAAGTGTAAATCCCCAATTGTAAAAATTGCCATAAATTCTCCTTTCTCATATTTCTGTTTTTTTGAAGTGTCCCTAAAAACAGGTTAACAAGTTACAATTTCAAATTTGGTATTGCATTTAAATCTAATGCATCTCTTTTACCTGCAATAAAATTATAATAACCAGCTGATGCAATCATTGCTGCATTATCTGTACATAATTTTAAATCAGGCATATATATTTTTATCCCTTTATTTTCTAATTTTAAAAATTCACTTCTTATATAACTATTAGCTGAAACTCCTCCTGCTAATGCTATAGTTTTTACTCCTGTTTGATTTATAGCTTTTTTTATATTTTCTATTAAAACTTCTGTCACAGTTTTTTCAAAACTAGCACATAAATCAGCTTTGTTTATATTAGGAGTTTTATGGTTTAAATTGATTACAGCTGTTTTTATCCCACTAAAACTAAAATCTAAATTGTCAAAATGTGTTTTTGGTAATTCAAACACTGGTTGTCCTTCTTTAGCGAGTTTATCAACTTTTGGCCCTCCCGGATATCCAAGTCCAACCACTCTTGCTACTTTATCAAATGCTTCTCCTATTGCATCATCACGAGTTTTACCAAGTACTTCAAATTCTGTATAATCTTTCACATGAACAATTTGAGTATTTCCTCCTGATGTCATCATACATAAAAATGGTGGTTTTAAATCTTCATATGTTATATAGTTTGAAGCAATATGTCCTTGTATATGATTTACTCCAACTAAAGGCTTATTTATTGAAAAACTTAAAGCTTTTGCATAAGATAGTCCTACTAATAAGGCTCCAACAAGTCCTGGACCATATGTAGGAGTTATTGCATCAATATCTTCAAAAGTTACATTTGCTTCTTTTAGAGCTAATTTTACAACTCTTGAAATAGCCTCAATATGATTTCTTGAGGCTATTTCTGGTACTACTCCACCATATTTTTCATGTATTGGTATTTGAGTATCTATTATATTAGATAATATAGTTCTTCCATTTTTAACTATACTTGCAGCTGTTTCATCACAGCTTGATTCTATTCCAAGTGTTAGTATATCTTTTTCCATATTTCTTCCTTATTTTTCTTTTTTATTAACTTATAAATTAAAACAACATAAAATTTATTCCAAATGCCATAAATCCTAATTTCATTATTCCTGCACTTAATAATTTTATTATTGGTGAAATTATATATCCTGCAATTCCTGTTAACCAAATAACAACAAATACTATATAAAATATTTGCTCATTTCTTATAAAGAACTGTTTTGCATTATATGGTAAAAATGGCATTATAATTTTTGACCCATCTAATGGTGGTAATGGAATTAAGTTAAATACACCTAATCCCACATTAACTACTGCTCCTGAAATTAATATTTTTAATACTATTTCTATTGTTGGATCTGAAGCAACTAATGCTAATTCATTTTCTATAAAGAATAATTTTGAACCTGTTGTATTTACTGTTATGCATGTTGCAATAACAAATATAATTGCAAGCAAGAAATTCATTATTGGTCCTGCAAGTGATACAAGAGCATCAGCTTTTTCCATAGACATCTTTCTGGTATATTTTCTAGGGTTTACATGTACTGGCTTTCCCCATCCAAATCCAGCAAACAATAAAAGTAATGAACCTATTGGATCAAGATGTGCTAATGGATTTAAAGTTAGTCTTCCTTCTCTGCTTGGAGTATCATCTCCTAATTTATCTGCAACAAATGCATGTGCAAATTCATGAAAAGTAATAGCAATTAACACACCAGGTATTGTTAAAACTAACCCTAATAGTGCTCCTTCAACAGTCATATATTGATATAATGTTTTAAAAAGCATAATTGCTACTACAGCATATACTATTCTTTTATCAAATCTAAAATCAAACATGTCTTCTCCTTAGTTATAAACTATTATTAATATATTATTTTACCCTTTATATTCAGTTTTATATCCATGGTTTTCTTTTGGTCTTAAATCATTTGGATACATTGTATCAGAATATATATCTGTTTGTAATTTCTTAACCATATTAAATACTTCTGCAAAATCAGGAATATCTTTTATTGATATTCCTGCCATAGGCATTGAATTGTTATATCTATTTGTATTTGTATAATTAAATGTTTGATTGCTTGATGCTTCAACATCTCCAACTCCTAGCATTTGATCAAATATTCCTCTATGTATTCTTACATGAGATAATTCTGCAAATGGCTTCATTTCATATGTATAAGAGAAAACTCCACCAGATACATATATACCTCTATCTGTAATTACATATTCTGTATTTTTATATCTTCTAAATGATAAAAAGGCTCCCGCTAAGTAAATCCATACAGGCATTAAGTGGAATAACATAAAGATAAAAATGAATCCCCCCATTTCTCCACCAAGTGACATTGCATTCCCCATAAAAGAAAGGTCGAAAAATAACCATAACAATGCAAATGGTAAAAGAGGATTAAAAATGCTTTCTAACAAAAAGCATTTTTTAGATGGTTTTCCCTTCCATAATATTTTTTCTTCATTACCTATTATATTTTCCAAATTTCCTGACATCATTAATTCTCCTTTTAATAATTAATCAACTCTTAAACTCTATAAAATTTAATTTAAAGGTTTCATGGAGCAAATACTTAGTTCGTAATTTTCCTCTATTTTCAGAACTTTAGCCATTTCAAAAATCAATTTTACAGCTAATTTACAGCTACGTGAATGCATTTATTAAAATTCATTAAAACTTATTGATTATTTTCTTTCAATGTATCATAAAAACTTTGCTTATATTCTTCTATTTTTTCACTGTCAACTTTACCAATTTTAAACAATATTTGTTCATTTAAGATTTTATATATAACATCAGTTTTCACTATACTGTCTTTATGTAAATTATTTACATTATCTTTTTCCAATAAAATATTTGCTTTAAATTTTAGTTTTTCTAAATTAGAAGATATAAGCATTCCAAAATTTTCTATTGGCACAGCAGTATTATTTTGATCTATAATTACAAAAAAATGATTATTACCAATTTTACCATTCGAATAAGTATATTCTTTGACAAATACAATATCTCCAATTTCATAAATAGAATAAATTTCGCTATCTTCATTTAAAACATTTTCTACTTTTCCCTTATGCCATTCTTCTTCAACAGGAAATTCTTCAAATGCTTCTTCTAAATCTTTAACTCTACCATATTTATATGCTATCTTTAAAAATTCACTCATCTTTTCTTCCATTTGATATCCTTTCCTAATGTACTTTTGCACATTAGTTAAAATTTAATATTATATTAATGGTCTGCAAGTGGTTTCATTGTTGGGAAGAATAATACATCTCTTATTGATGCTGAATCTGTAAGTAACATTATCAATCTATCTAATCCTATTCCCATTCCTCCTGTTGGTGGTAATCCTATTTCTAGAGCTTGAATGAAGTCTTCATCCATCATACCAGCTTCTTCATCACCAGCTGCTTTAGCTTCAACTTGTTTTTTGAATCTTTCATATTGGTCAATTGGATCATTTAATTCTGAATAAGCATTTCCATATTCTCTTCCACCAATAAACAATTCAAATCTTTCAACTAATTCTGGTTGGTCTTTCTTTCTTTTTGTTAATGGTGAAATTTCTACTGGATAATCCATTATAAATGTTGGTTGAATTAATGTTTCTTCAACAAAAGTTTCAAAGAATTCATTTATAATATGTCCTCTTGTGTTTTTAATTTCTTCATATTCAACACCTTTTTCTTTAGCAATAGCTTGTGCTTCTTCATCAGTTTTAATTGTATTAAAATCGACACCTGTAACTTCTTTGATAGCATCTATCATAGTTATTTTCTTCCATCCTGGAGTTAAATCAATTTCTGTTCCATCATAAGAAATTTTTGTTGTTCCTAATACATTTTGAGCTACTGTAGAAATAAGATTTTCTGCCATATTCATCATATCATGATAATCTTCATATGCTGAATAGAATTCCATATTTGTAAATTCAGGATTATGTTTAATATCCATTCCTTCATTTCTAAAGTTTTTACCAATTTCAAATACTTTATCAATTCCACCAACAATTAATCTTTTTAAATTTAATTCTGGTGCAATTCTTAAATACATTTGTAAATCTAATGTATTATGATGAGTAATAAATGGTCTTGCTGCATCTCCTGTTGCAACAGTTGTAAGCATAGGAGTTTCAACTTCCATATATCCTTTTTCATCCATAAATTTTCTAATTTCTTTTAATATTTTACTTCTTAATACAAATGTATCTTTTACCTCTGGATTAACAATTAAATCTACATATCTTTGTCTATAACGTAAATCCATATCTTTTAATCCATGGAATTTTTCTGGTAATGGTCTTAATGATTTAGAAAGTAAAGTAACTTCTTTAGCGTGAACAGAAATCTCTTCTGTTCTTGTTTTAAATACAAATCCTGTTATCCCTATAATATCTCCTATATCATAAGTTTTAAATAATTTATAGCTTTCTTCTCCTAAATCATTAATACTTACATAACTTTGGATTTTTTCATCACAATCTTGTATTGTACAAAATGATGCTTTTCCCATTATTCTTTTAGCAATTATTCTACCTGCTACTGTTACATCTTTTTGTTCAAAATTTTCATAATTAGCTTTTATTTCTCCAGCTGTATTTGTTCTATTAAATTTTGTTATTTCAAATGGATTTTTTCCTTGTGCCTTTAATTCATCTAATTTTTCCATTCTTATTTGCATTAAATGGTTTAAATCTAATTCTTGTTCTTGATTATTATTTTGATTATTATTATTTTCTTGCATAATAATTCCCCTCTCGTTTCTTGTTTTTCCTTATATTTTTCATGTTTTATATTATATAGCAAAATATTGAAAAAGTAAAGGTTTATAGGCTAAAAAGCATAAATAAAATACTATATCTATAACATTATTATAAATATAGTATTCAAAAAATTTATTCAACTAATCTTCCTTTTGTTATATTTCCATTTGCAAGATTAGTTTCTAACATTCCATCTACTATAGATTCTGTTGCAGATGTATAGTTTAGTACAACACCACCACCTAAATATGCACAGTCTCCTAACATTTCTTGATATGTTGTAACATTACCTCTTATAGTAATTTCTGCATTAACATATCTCATACTTTCTAAAAAGAAATCCATATTTTCAACTTTTGAAGTATCCCAATTGGTTAAATCAAGATATGGCAATGTACTCCACTTTCTTCCAGATGGATCATCTGTTGATATATTGAACATATATGACATATCTGTAACATTTTTTGTATCAAAACCACTCACATCCAATTCTGTTAAGCCTGAACAATTATGAAACATTCCTCTCATAGTTGTAACATTTCTTGTATCTAAATTTTCTTTCATATTATTAATTGTTTCAAGATTACTACAATGTGCAAACCAACGTGCAGTATATTGAGGCTGTATTTTATCTTCAAAAGTTGCTACTGTTATTTGAGTATTATAATCATTCCACGGTTTATCTTCATTATTTTCAAATGGATTCTGGCTTATTTCCCATGGTCCTGCATATAATGTTTGTCTTGTTCTATTTGAAGTATCAATTCTTTCTGTAGAACTAAAAACTAATTCTAAATCAGAATTATCTCCATTAGTATATAATCCTACATAGATTGGCATAATAGTTGTAACTGTAACTGGCTTTGTCTGGGTTCCTATAATATTTCCCACTTCATTTATTAGTTGTATATCATATATTCCTGATTCATTTACCAAAAAATCTAACTTATCACTTGTTTTCCAATTAGAATCATCATTTTTTCTATATTTGACTTGCCAATTTTCGTTATATCCATCATATTGTATATCATATACTGTAACTTTTGCTTGACCTTGTTTTACAACTTCAGATTTAATACTAAAATCCATATCACCTGAAGCATTTTTATTTGTATACTCAACATTATAGAATTCATTAAGTTTTTCTAGTGTCCAATATTGATTATTTTGGTAATTTAAGCCCAGATAACTAACGACTCTTCTTGTATTAATATTTACTAATACAGTTTGTGAAACACCTTCAACACCAAGTTTTTCTTTAGCTTCATCATCTATTACATAATAATCCGCATATTGTGCAGAATCGATTTCTTTTTCTTGGCTTGCACCATCCAAAGCAGTCATTGCCTGTTCATCTGAAAATGAAACTTTATCAATATTATTATCTTCTAATACATTTTTACCATCTTTATTTTTTTCATACCAATCATTTACATATGTTTGCATAATTTTTAATTCTGCAACGAACTTTGTATATTTAGTACTTTCAATTGCTTTTATTCCAGAATATGTTGCAACTCCTGCTAAAATCAACAATATTATTATTGTTGTAATCAATGCAATTAATGTTATTCCCGAATTATCTCTAACATCTAACCTATTTTTCATTAGTTTCCTCCAATATATAATATATAAATTTATATAATTTAATATATCTTATAAATTGTTTTCATTATATCAAATAAAAAAATTAATATAAAGCTTTTTTATAATTTAATTCTATTTTTTTATTTTCATTTTAGATTTATAACAACTAGTTATTAACTAATTTAGCAATTAATGCTTTTATTTTTATTCCTTCTGCCGAAAACATTTTTTCATGTTCTGTTTCTATGTTCTTTCCATCAAATATATCTTCATTATGTAAGTCGTATGTAATTTTTTCTATTTCAAATCCAGATTCTTTAAAATATCCTATACTACTTTCAAATAATCCATCATCATCTGTTTTAAAATAAACTTCTCCACCTTGTTTTAAAAATTCTTTATATTTTTCTAGTTGTCTTGTATGAGTTAATCTCTTTTTTCTGTGTTTTCCTTTTGGCCATGGATTACAAAAATTAATATATATTCTTTCTATTTCATCTTTCTTATCCAATATTAGTAATATTCTTTCTATATCAAATCTAGTTATTAATACATTTTTAGGTTCTATGTTATTTAATTTATATTCTTCTTCAATATTTCTTTTAGCTAATCCCAGCATAGCATCTACTAAATCAATTGCAATATAATTTACATCTTGATTTCGACAAGCAAGCTTTGATATAAATTGGCCTTTTCCACATCCAAGTTCTAAATGAATTGGATTACTTTTATTTTCAAAATTATCTTTCCATTTTCCTTTTAATTCTTCTGGATTATCAATATAAAAACTACTTGCTTCAAGTTCAGGCCTTGCCCATTTTTTATAACGTATTCTCATTTGCTCATTCCTTTATTCTAATTTTTAATAATAATATCATAAAATAGCTTTTTAGACAATAAAATAATGTAATTATATTGTATAATTACATTATTTTATTTATATAATTAATTTATTTATTTTTAATTTAAATTTAATTTACTTAATTCTTGTACTGTTTTCATATCACTTGATTTAACCAATCCTTTTGATACTGTATAAAACACATCATCACTATATAAAATTCTATCAATATTTAGTTTTGTACTTCTACTATAATAACTTGAAGTATAAGTAGATTTTTCTAAAGTGTTTGGTATTGTAAGGTTAACATCTTCAACTTTGTGTTCTATTTCTCCTCTTACTGTAAATCCTTTATTTAAGTCTATATCATAAATTCTTGCTGTATATTTTCTTTCTGTATATTTTGAAGTTTCACTTGGATAATATGTTACTGGAAATGCTATAAAATTCTTTTCTTTTGAGAATAATAATGCTTTGTGATTATTAGCTAATGGTGATGATGCTCTACTATCGCCTATTTTAATATTAAACATTTCTTTTGGATTACTTAAATCTGATACATCAAACATTGCCATTTTCAATCCATCATTTCTTACTCCATCGCCAAATCCACTTGCTTTAGTATCATATCCAAATCCAATTATATGGGTTTCATCATATGGATGTAAATATGTGCTATATCCAGGTATTTTTAATTCTCCCAATATTCTAGGATTTCTTACATCACTTAAATCAATTACAAATAATGGATCTATTTCTTTAAATGTTACCATATATGCTTTGTTTCCAACATATCTTACTGAATAGATTTTTTCACCTTTTGCAATTCCATCTAGTCTTCCAACTTCTTTTAAGTCTTTGTCTAATATATATAAGCAGTTACTTGTTGATTGATCCATATTATATGTTCTACCAATTGTTGTTGCTATTCTAAAATATCCATCTTTTTCATCCATTGAGAATTGATTATTTATTCCACCTTCAATAGTAGCTTCTGCTTTAAAATTGATGTCACCATCATTTAATTCAAATTTTAAAATTTTTGTATCTTCTCCATATGACATATAATTATCGTAATCATATACATTCTTAGTTTTTGCGATATACATGTTATTTTCTGAGCAATATACATCTTCACCAGATCCTAAAAATGTTTTTACTGTAGCTTCATTTTTTCCATCTAACGAAAATCCTCCAAGTGTTAAATAATTTAATGTTTCTATATTATTAAAGTAATATATTTCATTAAAGTCTATTCTTTTTTCTGTAGTACCATTTAGTGTATCTCTATAGGTTGGTTTATAATCATTTTCATCAACATCTAATGGATTTTCTACCCAACGCCCTACACTTAAGCTTTTATTTGATATAAAGTATATATCATCATTAATCATTCTTGAAGATACATAATTTCCTTCTATCTCAACTCTTCTTACCTCTTTAGGAATATTTACATTTGTCAAGTCATAAACCACTGCTACTGTTTTTTGTTTATATACTCCTCTTTTATAAATAGAGTTAGAAGTTTCTCTTACTTTCTCTCCTTTTGAATATCCTCTTGCATTTCCTAATACTATTAACTTATCTTTATATATATATATTTCAGATGGTTTAAATTCATCATTTTCATAATCAATTTTTGCAGTTCCTTTTATAGCAGTTTTATCTTTAATATCTACTATATAAACTTTGTTATTTGCTACATAATAAATATATTTACCATCTGTTTTAACCATATCTGCTTCATCTACATTTTCTACTTGAGTATTAGTTCTTGAATAATCACTGTTTGTTGTTTGAGATGATGTTTCACTTTGAGAAGTTGTATCACCTGCAGTTGCACTTTTTACAGCAGTATCTGCATCTTCATAAACAAGACCATCTTCTATATCGTATAATCTTCTATAATTTTTACTATTTTCAACTACAATATTACAGAAATTTTCAAAATTTCCAATTGTTTTTAATGATAGTTTATTACTTGTAGTTGTTTGACCAATTTTTGTTGTTTCTTCATTATTGTTAATTAAATTATTAGTTACAATTGCACCTGAAACCACAATAGTTAATACAGCTGCTGCACTTAAAGTTCTAACAACCCCACTATTCCAAAAACTTTTCTTAGTTTTTTCAGTTTTTACTTGTTTAAATTTTTCAGTATTTTGATCTTTTAAGTATTCATCATATTTGTCATAAATTCCTTTAATAAATTCTTTATTATCCTTCATACTTGCCAGCCTCCTTTCTAACTATCTCCTCTAAATTTTTGCGTGCTCTATGAATCAAAACCTTTATTCCAGATTCTGATTTATTCATAATTTCTCCTATTTCTCTATAACTTAATTCTTCAATATCAGCTAAATATACTGCATTTTGATATTCTGGTTTCAACTTATTTATTGCTTGTCTTAAATTATTTTTTCTTTCATTTAAAAATACTTTTTCTTCTAATTCTTGTAAATCATAAACATCATTTTCATTAATTTGTACAATACGTTTTTCTCTTTTTAAATAATTTAATGCTTTTGATTTTGCAATTGTGAAAAGATATGTTTTTAAAGCATAATCAAAATCATATTTTTCTTTATGTATTAGTAAATATACATATACATCTTGTGCTAAATCTTCTGCTATATCAATATTTTTTACATAACGATAAATAAAATAAATAAGTTTATCTTTATGTCTTATAACTAATTGTTCGAAACTTTCTTTATTTCCGTTCTATAAATTCACGATATAGCTCTTTATCTGTTTTTTCTTCCAATTTTATTCCTCCTTTTAATTTTTTTAGATAAAAGCTGCTTTTTTCTCTTTTCTACTACTTATACAATTATAACATACAAAAAGTTACACTAATATTAAATTTTTATTTCAAAAAATAAAACAAATAAAAATAAAAAAGATACCAAACTTAATTGGTACCTATCAGAAACTAAAATCATAAGATTTTTAGTTATAAAAGGTCTAAGTCAAAGCAAAAACTTCGACGAAGTTATTTTGCTTTGACTTATAACTCGTTATTAACATAACGAGTTGTTTGGCTTCTAATTTCTTACGAAATTAGAAAGTCGTGCACAAACAGACATAGCGTGCATTTGTGTTGGTGTTGTCGTAGTACATGTTGCCATAGAAGAAGCCCGCGCGCCACGCGGTGCTAGAATTGTACTCGGTAGAAGACCAGTAGCTGCCACTAAGGCCATAAGTCGAACTATAGTTCGAACTAGTTATTCCAAATGCACTTCCAAATATTGACCATTCTGTTTTTGATGGTAAACGCCATGAATTATTTGTTCCAGCTGTTGTACTACATGCAGTTGCCCAATTTACTCCACTTCCTCTGTTTGATATTTACATTATATAAAATCTATCTAATCCTGTTGTTCCACTTACTTGCGTTATTACTCCTGTATTTCTATTTCCAAATTTGCTATCACTACTTGTTAATGCTCTTACTTCATAACTTTTATATGCATTTGCTGCAGATGCATCTGGTAATGACCAAGCTCCATTTGAATCTCCCCACTTACCTGACCTAGTATCTTGTGCTAATAAATCTGCATATATTACTCCATATACTCCATCAACATAAGCATAATATCCTACATAACTTGTTTGTGTATCAGCTGGTGTATTTGTTCCTGTCTGGCTTGAGCCTCCTGTATTTCCTGATGAACTTCCTCCTGTTCCATTATTTCCTGTATTAGTTCCTGTTGAACCTCCTGTCCATGCTATTGTCCCATTATCATTTATTGTTCCTGTTACTGTATTTCCTTTTGAATCTGTTACTGTTAATGTATCTCCTGACACACTATATGTGTATTCTCCTGTCTCTGTTGGTAACTTTGCTTTTAAATATTCTCCTTGATTTGCATATGTGAAATTAGGATCATTTTGGACATATTTCTTTTCATAATATTCTTGTACATATTTTGTTGCAACTAAAGTTGCGGCATCTTTCATAGCACCTTTATCATTTTCTATTTTTGCCTCTGCTGCTTTTTCTGGTGCACTATCTTGGCCTGTTATCATTGCTATTGTTATTCCTGCTAAGATTAATAACACTATTATTGTTATTACTAATGCTATTAATGTTATACCTTTGTGGTCTTTTAATTTAATCATCTTTTGTTTTCCTCCTTTTATTTTTCATATTTATTTTTAATTCAAAGTATTATATACTTTTTAATTTATACTTTAAAATTTTAATAACTAATTTAAACACAAAAAAGACAGTAATTTATGCACAATTGTTTTGTACATAATTACTATCTTTATTATATCCATTATTTAATTTTAAGCTCATTAAATCAACTACATTTTTAATGTAGTTTTTTTCTATTTTATTTTGTAAAAGTATACGTGTGTGTGCCACTCCCACAAAGGTTTGAGCTTTTTTCATATTTTTTCTTCCTTTTCTTTTGTTTTTTATATTTTTATTATATATATAATTTATATTTTTGGCAAGTAATTTTTATCTTTATCTCATTTTTTCTTTTATTCTCACTAAAGTTTTTAATACTTCTAGCGATATATGATCGTTTAAATTTATTTTATCTACAAAAATGCTGTACAATTCTATAATTAAATTGTACAGCATAAATCTTCATTTATTGGGCAAACTCATACATTTCTATTTACTACCTCTACTTTAATACTTGCCCAATGATTCTTTTTCGTTTTATTTTTTTCTTACATAATTATTATTCCTATCAGAAACTAAAAATCATAAGATTTTTAGTTATAAAATGTCTAAGACAAAGCAAAAACTTCGACGAAGTTATTTTGCTTTGTCTTATAACTCGTTATTAACATAACGAGTTGTTTCATTTCTAATTTCTTACGAAATTAGAAAGTCGTACACAAGCGAACATTGAATCCAAAAGTCTTGACGTGACTGTACATGCTACCATAGCGCAAGGACACGAGCCACGCGGTACTTGAAATATCCTCTGTAGAAGACCAATAGTAGTGGCTAAGCCCATAAGTTGAACTATAGTTTGAGTTATTTATTCCAAATGCACATAAAAATATTGACCATTCAATTTTCGATGGTAATCTCCATGAGTTATTTGTTCCAGCTGTTATACTACATGCATTTGCCCAGTTTTCATAACTTCCTCTGTTTGATATTTCCATTATATAAAATCTATCTAATCCTGTTGTTCCACTTACTTGCGTTATTACTCCTGTATTTCTATTTCCAAATTTGCTATCACTACTTGTTAATGCTCTTACTTCATAACTTTTATATGCATTTGCTGCAGATGCATCTGGTAATGACCAAGCTCCATTTGAATCTCCCCACTTACCTGACCTAGTATCTTGTGCTAATAAATCTGCATATATTACTCCATATACTCCATCAACATAAGCATAATATCCTACATAACTTGTTTGTGTATCAGCTGGTGTATTTGTTCCTGTCTGGCTTGAGCCTCCTGTATTTCCTGATGAACTTCCTCCTGTTCCATTATTTCCTGTATTAGTTCCTGTTGAACCTCCTGTCCATGCTATTGTCCCATTATCATTTATTGTTCCTGTTACTGTATTTCCTTTTGAATCTGTTACTGTTAATGTATCTCCTGACACACTATATGTGTATTCTCCTGTCTCTGTTGGTAACTTTGCTTTTAAATATTCTCCTTGATTTGCATATGTGAAATTAGGATCATTTTGGACATATTTCTTTTCATAATATTCTTGTACATATTTTGTTGCAACTAAAGTTGCGGCATCTTTCATAGCACCTTTATCATTTTCTATTTTTGCCTCTGCTGCTTTTTCTGGTGCACTATCTTGGCCTGTTATCATTGCTATTGTTATTCCTGCTAAGATTAATAACACTATTATTGTTATTACTAATGCTATTAATGTTATACCTTTGTGGTCTTTTAATTTAATCATCTTTTGTTTTCCTCCTTTTATTTTTCATATTTATTTTTAATTCAAAGTATTATATACTTTTTAATTTATACTTTAAAATTTTAATAACTAATTTAAACACAAAAAAGACAGTAATTTATGCACAATTGTTTTGTACATAATTACTATCTTTATTATATCCATTATTTAATTTTAAGCTCATTAAATCAACTACATTTTTAATGTAGTTTTTTTCTATTTCTTTTTGTAAAGAATATCCGTGTGTGCGTGCATATTACTTCCACAAGGGTTTGAGTGTCTTCCATATTTTTCTTCCTTTTCTTTTGTTTTTTATACATAAATTATATATATAATTTTAATATTTTACAAATGTTTTTAATTATAAGTTATTATATTTTTTATTCTTTATTTCATCTTTTCTTTTATTCTTACTAATGTATTTAATGCATCTATTGGTG
>CAMNMV010000023.1 GCA_946545015.1 uncultured Clostridium sp. | reverse complement strand
TAAAAGCAAAAGTTTATAAAGTAAATGAATTTGCAGCAGAATTTTATCATCAAAATTTATACAAGCCAGAAGCTAAAATAGCACAAGAATATGTTAAGAAGAGAAAATTAAGCAATGAGACATTAAAATCGTATAGAATTGGATTCTCAGGCAAATTTGATGAATTGTATAATGCATTAATAAAAGAAGGATTCAAAGAACAAGAAATTTTAGAATCTGGATTAGTAAATAAAAACGAAAATGGAAAATATATTGACAGATATAGAAACAGATTAATGTTCCCAATTTGTGATGTAAGAGGGAGAGTTATAGCATTTGGTGGAAGAGTATTAGATGATTCAAAACCTAAATACATAAATTCACCAGAAAACATAGTATACAGTAAAGGAAGACATTTATTTGGATTAAATGTAGCCAAAAAAGGAGATTTGAAAAAAATCTTGATTGTTGAAGGATATATGGATGTAATATCACTTCATCAAAGAGGAATAACAAATGTAGTAGCGGCACTTGGAACTGCGCTTACTCAAAGTCAAGGGTGGTTACTTAGAAGAAATGCAGAACAAATAATATTAGGATTCGATTCAGATGGGGCAGGTCAAAATGCAATTTTAAGGTCTATAGAAATTTTACAAAATATGGGTTGCGACATGAGAATTTTACAAATGGAAGGTGCAAAAGATCCAGATGAGTATATTATCAAATTTGGAAATGCAAGATTCCAAAATTTGATGGATAAGGCGATATCACTTGTAGAATACAAAGTCAAAATATTGAAAAAAGATTTAAATCTAGAAAATGCAGCAGATAAAATAAAGTTTTTAAATGAGATATCTAAATTAATTTCAACAGTAGATAACAATATGGAAAGAGAAGTATATATTGAAAATATAGCCAAAAACTACAATATATCAAAAGAAGCGATATATGCTCAAGTTAATAAGTTAAAATATTCAAGCCTAAATACTGAAAAAGTATTAGAAAAAGATAAAGTTGTGAAAACACATAAAAAAGATGAACAAGTAGTTTCTGATAAAATAAAGAAAAGAGAAGATACAATTTTATCATTACTGTTAGATGAAAGTTATAATGTTTTTGGAATAATAAAGCAAAATGTTAATGCTGAGGATTTTAAATATGATATTGATAGACAAATTGCAATTAAACTGTATGAAGAATTTGAAAAGGGAAATAGTAATATAAGTGGCATAATTGATAAATTATCAGAAGAAGAACAAAACCATGTAACAGCAATTTTAGCTGAGGACTATGGGATAGAAAATACTGAAAAAGCGATTGATGATTTATTAAAAAATTATGAAAAGGAAAAATTACTTGAAAGAAAACAAGAGATTATAAAATTAAGAACTCAAGGTTTAGATACTAATGAACAAGAAAAATTATTGAAAGAGCTTAATGAAATTGTATATAAAATAGCAAAAATAAAGTAGGAGGAATTTAAATGGCTAGTAAAAAGAAAAATGAAGAAGTGCTAGAGGAAGAAGTAAAGAAAACTAAAAAAACAACTACAAAAAAAGCTAATGAAAAAGTAGATGAGAATAAAAAAGAAGATAAAGTAGAAAAAAAATCAAAGGCTAAGTCAAAAAAAGAAGAGATTAAAGAAGAACTAAAAGAAGAACTTGAAGAAAAAAAGAAAGCAACAAAATCTATTAAAAAAGAAGAAGTGACTGAGAAATCAGCTAAAGAGAATGAAGAAAAAAATAAGATAAAAGACGAAAAAGTAAATTCAATACTAAAAAAAGCTAAAGAAAAAGGTCAAATAACATATGAAGATTTAGCCAAAGAATTAGATGATGTTGAGCCAGATCAAATTGATCAAGTATTCGATGCTTTCGAAGAAATAGGGGTTGATTTACTTACAGATGATGATTTTGATGAAGAACCAGATGTTGAAGATTTAAAAGAAGTAGAAAACTTAAAATTAGATGAAATAACAGAGACAAGCTATGAAGGAATAAATGTTGATGATCCAGTTAGAATGTATCTAAGAGAAATAGGAAGAATACCATTATTGACGTATGATCAAGAATTAGATTTAGCTATGAAAATATTAGAAAATGATGAAGAAGCAAAACAAAAATTAGCAGAATCTAACTTAAGATTAGTTGTAAGTATTGCAAAAAAATATGTTGGTAGGGGAATGTTATTCTTAGATTTAATACAAGAAGGAAATATGGGATTAATCAAAGCTGTTGAAAAATTTGATTATACAAAAGGATTTAAGTTTAGTACTTATGCAACATGGTGGATAAGACAAGCTATAACAAGAGCAATAGCTGACCAGGCAAGAACAATAAGAATACCAGTTCATATGGTAGAAACAATAAATAAATTAATAAGAACATCTAGACACTTATTACAACAATTAGGAAGAGAACCAAGTGTTGAAGAAATAGCAGCTGAAATGGAGATACCTGTTGAAAAAGTAATGGAAATACAAAAAATTGCTCAAGATCCAGTTTCATTAGAAACACCAATAGGTGAAGAAGATGATAGCCATTTAGGTGATTTTATTCAAGATGATGATAGTCCAGCACCACATGATTCAGCGGCATATACACTTTTAAAAGAACAATTAGAAGAAATAATGAATACTTTAACACCAAGAGAAGCAAAAGTATTAAAATTAAGATTTGGATTAGAAGATGGAAAAGCAAGAACACTAGAAGAAGTAGGTCGTGAATTCCAAGTAACAAGAGAAAGAATTCGTCAAATTGAAGCCAAAGCATTAAGAAAATTAAGACATCCATCAAGATCTAAAAAATTAAGAGATTATATGGGATAAATTTAAGAAAAGATTAAGATTAAAAGCATAAATTATACTCAAATGAAAACAAGGTTGTTGTTAATTAAAAGGGTATATTTTATGCTTTTATTCTAAATATATGACTTTTTTCACACAATAGACATAAATAACCATTATAATATAAGAAGTTTAAGGAGATGAGAAAATGGCTGAACAATACATATTAATTGTAGATGATGAAGAAAGAATGAGAAAAATTGTTAAAGATTTCTTAGTTGCTAAAGGGTTTAATATATTAGAAGCTGAAGATGGAGAAAAAGCATTAGAAGTTTTTAAGGAAAATAAAGATAAGGTACAACTAATATTATTAGACGTTATGATGCCAAAACTTGATGGATGGTCTGTTTTAAGACAAATAAGACAAGAATCTCAAGTACCAATAATAATGCTTACAGCAAGAGGAGAAGAACAAGATGAATTGTTTGGATTTGAACTTGGAGTTGATGAATATATATCTAAACCATTTAGTCCTAAAATATTAGTAGCAAGGGTTGAAGCAATTTTAAGAAGAACAACAGAACAGGAAGATAAGAGCACAGATTATGGTGGAATAGAAGTTGATAAAAATGGAAGAACTGTCAAAGTTGATGGGAAATTAATTGAATTAAGTCTTAGAGAATATGAATTATTAATATATTTAATTGAAAATGAAAATGTTGCATTATCAAGAGACAAAATTCTTAATAATGTTTGGAATTACGATTATTATGGTGATTCCAGAACAATAGATAGCCATGTAAAGAAAATAAGACATAAATTAGGAAAACGAGGAAAATATATAAAAACAATGAGAGGAATAGGATATAAATTTGAAGTTAAGTAATAATATAAAAAAAGTAAAAGAATCATTAGAATCAGTAAGAATTAAATTATTTATAACATTAAGTATTACAGTTGTATTAATAATATTATTTCTAATAATAGTGAACAATTTTGTATTAGAAACTTATTATTTATATAACAAACAAAAATCTTTAAAATCTGTATATGAACAAATTAATATGTTATATGCAAACCAAGTGGCAGAGCCTAATATTGAATCTGAATTGGAAAAAATATCAATAACCCAAAATTTTGATATTTCAATTATGAATAGCAATTTTGAAAATATATATAGTTCAGGAAAAGATTATTTTTCTTCAATGGATGGAAATAAACCTATGAATAAAATAAATCTGGATTATGGAGAAATAATAGAACAAAATGATAAATTTATAATTAAAAAATTAAAAGATCATAAAAATGGATTATCTTATATTTTATTAGCTGGACAACTTGACAATGGATACTTTTTGTATTTAAGAATACCAATAACAGTAATACAAAATAGTGTCAGTATTTCCAATAATTTCTTATATTTAATAGCTGGATTTACTATATTAATAGGAGGCATATTAATAATAGTAATATCTAGGAAATTTACAGATCCAATACTTGAATTAAATGATATAGCTAAAAAAATGGCTAAATTAGATTTTAGTAAAAAATATAGAGTTAATGATGAACATGATGAAATAAATACATTGGGCCAAAGTATTAATATAATGTCTGAAAAGCTAGAAAAAACAATAAAACAATTAAGAGATACTAATATGGAACTTGAAAAAGATATTGAAGAAAAATCAAAAATAGATGAAATGAGAAAAAAATTTATATCAGATGTATCACATGAATTAAAAACTCCAATAGCACTAATTCAAGGATATAGTGAAGGATTAATAGAAAATGTAAATAATGATGAAGAAAGCAGAAAATTCTATGCAGAAGTCATTTTAGATGAAATAAACAAAATGGATAAACTAGTAAAACAATTACTAGAACTTATGACTTTGGAATATGGAAAAAGAGAATTTAATAATAAAGAATTTGATATAGTTGAATTAGAAAATGAAGTAATTAAAAGATCAAAATTAATGTTAGATGAAAAAAATATTAAAATTAAATTTAAAGAAAAAAGAAAAATAAATGTATTAGCTGATGATTTTTATATTGAACAAGTTATAACTAATTATTTAACAAATGCAATAAAAAATATAAAAGAAGTTGATAATAAAAGATATATTGAAATTATTAATGACATAGATTTAGAAAAGAATATTGTTAAAGTAAGAGTATTTAATACAGGTGACAATATAAAAGAAGAAGATATGTTAAGAATTTGGAATAGATTCTATAAAGCTGATGAATCACGACATAGGGAAGATGGAGGAACAGGGATAGGACTTTCTTTTGTTAAAGCTATTATGAATAATTATAAAAAAGATTATGGAGTATATAATAAAGAAAATGGAGTAGAATTCTATTTTGATTTAGAGTTAATAAAAAAATAATTATATCATAAGGAAAAGATTTAGAAATTGAACTTAATTGACATAAAAGTAAAAATGGGGTATAATAACTATTAACAACTTTGTAAAGGGGGAAATACCCATGGCAGAAATACAAGCAGCAAAATCCAGAGAATTTCGTTTACGGACAATAATAAGAATGTTCGAAAACGATAAGAAAAAAGCTGGTAGAACTACTAAGGCTACTCAAATTTTCTATGATGAAAGTTCGAAAGAGCTTACGTATGAGATATTTGGGAAAAAAGCCCAAATAAGGCATGTTATCAAAAATGTCGAAATTAGAAGAGCAGTACTTGCTATTGAAAAGATGATATGATGATGTGTTTTATCAAGACCAGGAGTGTAATACACGCCTGGTCTCAGCTTTTTTTATAAAAAAATTAAAAAATCTCTTGACAAAACATCAAAAACACATTATAATCTATAATTGTCAGGGAGATATGCAGGTGTAGTTCAATGGTAGAACCTCAGCCTTCCAAGCTGATGACGTGGGTTCGATTCCCACTACCTGCTCCATTATATCTCTTGACACCTATGCAGGTGTAGTTCAATGGTAGAACCTCAGCCTTCCAAGCTGATGACGTGGGTTCGATTCCCACTACCTGCTCCAGTAAACGACTTATTTCAAGTCGTTTTTTTGTTTTTAAATTTTAAATAAATTATTGAAAAAAATAATATGATAATATATAATCAAATAAATTAAATAAAAGAGGAGGTCATATATGAAAAAATATGTATGTGAATTCATAGGTACTTTTATGTTAGTACTTTTAGGATGTGGAAGTGCAGTATTAGCAGGAGAAGCAATTGGAACAGTAGGAATTGCATTAGCATTTGGGTTAGCGATTGTAGCAATTGCATATTCTGTAGGAAGAATATCTGGAGGACATGTAAATCCAGCAGTATCATTTGCAATGCTTATAAATAAAAAAATGAGTGGAAAAGATTTCTGTGGATATGTAGTAGCTCAAATATTAGGAGCATTTGCTGGAAGTGGAATATTAGCTTTAATAGTTAGTATGACTAATTTGCAAGGAGCTGGATTAGGAGCAAATTCTTATGGAGGAGCTATGGGATTAACAATGGCAGGAGCACTTGCTGTTGAAATGATAACAACATGTATATTTGTTTTAGCAATATTAGGAGTTACACATAATGAAAAACATTCATCTGTTGCAGGATTAGTTATAGGATTAGTTTTAACATTAATTCATATTGTAACAATACCATTAACAGGAACATCTGTTAACCCAGCAAGAAGTTTAGCACCAGCAGTTTTAGTTGGAGGAGAAGCTTTATCACAAGTTTGGGTATTTATAGTGGGACCATTAGTAGGTGCAGCACTAGCAGCTGTTGTATGGAAATTAGTATCTAAAAATGAAAAAGAAATATAGTATAAAGTTAATAAATTTTATATAATAAAAGAGTACAAATGGGATTTTCTTCAAATTTGTACTCTTTTACTATTTATTTTCCTTGAAAAATATGGTAAAATGGAATATATGAAATTTAAAAAGAGAAAGATATAGAGGTTACATATTAATGGAAAGATACCAAGAAATTGAAAGAAGTATAATAACTAAATATAGAAAAACAATATGGACTAAATTTATAAAAGGAATACAAGAATATGATATGATTCAAGATGGAGACAAAATAGCAGTATGTATATCTGGAGGAAAAGATTCAATGTTACTTGCAAAATGTTTTCAAGAATTAAAGAAACATGGAAAAATGAATTTTGATTTAGTTTTTATGTGTATGAATCCAGGTTATAATGAAGAAAATAAACAAAAAATAATTGATAATGCTAAGATTTTAAATATTCCATTAACTATGTTTGAAACAAAGATATTTGATACAGTTACTCATATTGATGATCACCCATGTTATATTTGTGCAAGAATGAGAAGAGGTCATTTATACAAAAAAGCAAGAGAATTTGGATGTAATAAAATAGCATTAGGGCATCATTTTGATGATGTAATAGAAACAATTTTAATGGGAATGATTTATGGAGCACAAATGCAAACAATGATGCCAAAGCTTCATAGTACATTTCATGAAGGAATGGAATTAATAAGACCTATGTGCTTTATCAAAGAACAGGATATAATTAATTGGAGAGATAGGAATGGATTAGATTTTATTAAATGTGCTTGTAGATTTACTGAAAATGAGGCTCATGCTTCAGATGATGAAATAGGAAAAAGAGAAGAAATGAAACGTTTGATAAGTGAATTGAGAAAGAAATATAAAAATGCGGATATGAATATCTACAGAAGCGCACAAAATGTAAATTTAAATACATTATTATCATATACAAAAAACGGAGAAACACATACATTTTTAGAAGACTTTGATAAGAAAAAAGAAGAATTAAAAGCAAAGCAAGAGGGATTAAATTAATCTCTCTTGACACTTATATTAATAAAATATTATAATATATTTAATCATGCGGGTATAGTTTAATGGTAGAATCCCATGCTTCCGACCTGGTGGTGAGGGTTCGATTCCCTCTACCCGCTCCATAAGAAAAAAGCAACCAAATATGATGGTTGTTTTTTCGTTTGCAAAACATTTTTTAAATATTAAATCCTTGCATAAAATCCTAAAAAATAAGTAAAATGTATTAATATATTTTAATTGAAGAGGAGAATTATGGGATTATTAGAAATTAGTATAATAGGAATAGGGCTAGCTATGGATGCTTTTACAGTAGCTGTATGTAAGGGTTTATCTATGAAAAAATTTAAATTTAAAGATGCAATTATTATAGCATTATATTTTTCAGTATTTCAAATGATAATGCCATTAATTGGATTTATATGTGGTACCAAATTTCAAACACTAGTAGATAAAATAGATCATTGGGTGGCTTTAATATTATTATTAATAACAGGTGGAAATATGATATATGAAGTTTTAAAAAATGATGTAGATGATATAAATGATAATATTGACTTTAAAACTATGTTAGTATTAGCTATTGCGACGAGTATAGACGCCCTAGCTGTTGGACTTACATTTGCATTTTTTAAAATAAATTTATTTATATCAATTAGTATAATAGGAATAATAACATTTATATTATCATTGATAGGAGTAAAAATAGGAAATAGATTCGGAGATAAATTAAAAAATAAAGCTGGATTAATAGGGGGAGGAATATTAATAATAATAGGATTAAAGATCTTTATAAGCCATGTAATAAGTGGAATATAAGTTGACTTATTATAGTAAATGTGATAAAATGCTAAAAGTGTTTACATAACTCTGCAAAATAAAAAGAAAAATACATAAAGTACAAATGAATTATAAAAATTAAAGATGGAAAAAATTTAAAAGGGAGTTATGTAGATGAAAAGGCTAGGTACTTTTTGTATAATAATATTTTGTATAAGTATATTAAATTTAATATGTAATTCATATCATGAAGAAGAGGTTTATATAGTCGGAGAATTAATAGGGATGGGAGTATCAAATTCAAATAGGAATGATACTAATCAAACAATTCCTACATCTTATAACGCTTTAGGAACAATGGCATTTATAAAAGCTTCAAATAATGAATTTGTTGCATTAGGACATTCTTCTAATGAATATGAAAATACTGATGTAGATATAGATTGTTTTGGGGTTAAGTTAATTTGCATAAATAAAAGTAATGAAAATGAAGTAGGGTCCATAATAGGAAAAATAAATCAAAGTAAAAAAATTGGAAATATTTATAAAGATACAAAATATGGAGTATTTGGAAAAGTAGATGAAATAGATACAGAAAAATATTTAAAAGTCAAAACTACAAGTAGATATAATGTAAAAAAAGGAAAAGCAAATATATTAACAAAGATAAGTGGAGATAAATTAGAAAGTTTTGATGCTGAAATTACTGATATCGATTATTTAGATGAAAATAAAAATATAAAAATAAAAGTAAAAGATAGTAACTTAATTGAAAAAACAGGAGGAATAATTCAAGGGATGAGTGGAACTCCATTAATGCAAGATGGAAAATTAATAGGAGTCCTAAATTATGTACAAGCAAATGATAGTAAATGTGCTTATGCAGTTTTTGTTGATAAATTAATATAAAGTAAAAATAGATGTTTACATCTATTTTTTTCTTGAGAAAAACACTTATTTATGATAGAATATAAAACACGAGGAGGAATTATGAAAGAATTAGAAATAAGTGTTACTGGAATGCATTGTGTTGGATGTGAAAATAGAGTTAAAAATGCGCTTGGAGAACTTAAAGGAGTAAAAGAAGTTAGTGCTAATCATGAAAATGGAAAAGTAAAAATAATATCTAAAAAAGATATAAATATAAGTGAAGTGAAAAAAATTATAGAAAGATTAGATTTCAAAGTTGTAGAATAATAAAAATAAGGAGGAACGCTTTGAAAAAAATTATTTTAAATATTGAAGGAATGACATGTTCTGCTTGCTCTAATGGATTAGAAAAATATTTAAATAAGCAAGAAGGGATTTATACTGCTACTGTGAATTTGGTAATGGGAGAAGCATTTATAGAATATGATGATAGCATAAAAAGACAAGATTTAGTTAGATTTATAAAAGAAGCGGGATTTAAGAGCGTTGGGGAAAGAACAAAAAACGGAAATAAAAAATATGAATTAAAGTTATTAATTTTTTTTGCTATGTTAGCCATAGTACAAATGTATATTTCAATGGGATATATGATAAATCTTCCTGTGATTAATTTTTTAAATAAAGATATGAATCCAATAAATTATGGGTTTATTTTAATGATTATAACAATATTGTTTATTATTTGGGGATTTGATATTATAAAAAATGGAGTAAAAAATATTATTCACAAAATGCCTAATATGGATTCATTAGTAGGGATGGGAGTGTTCGTTAATTTTATATATAGCTTCTATAATTTAATTTTAGTTTGCCAAGGACAAATTATGAATTTAAATAACCTTTATTTTGAATCTTCAAGTATGATACTTCTTTTTATAAAAATCGGTAGATATATTGATAAGAAAAATAAAGCTAAAGCAATAGATACGATAAAAAATTTAGTAACTATTACGCCTAAAAAAGGAACAATTATTAAAGAGGGAAAAGAACAATCAGTTACAATAAATGAAATACAAAAAGGAGATATTGTAGTATCAAAACCAGGTGAAAGAATTTCTGTAGATGGAATTATAACTAAAGGCTCAACACATACAGATGAATCTTTTTTAACAGGTGAAAGTAATCCGGTTAGTAAAAAAATAGGTTCTAGTGTAATGGCAGGAAGTATTAATTATGATGGATATATAGAATATGAAGCTGTAAATATCGGAAAAGATTCACAAATATCACATATTGTTGATTTAGTAGTGGAAGCTACAAATACAAAATCACCAATAGCCCGTTTAGCTGACAAAATAAGTGGATATTTTGTTACAATAATATTTTTGATTTCAATATTAGCTTTTAGTATAAATTTTTTAATAAATAATAATTTTAATGATGCGATAATAGCATTAGTTAGTGTTTTAGTTGTAGCATGTCCATGTAGCTTAGGGTTAGCAACTCCTCTTGCTATGATTGTCTCTATAGGAAATGCAAGTAAGAAAGGAATAGTTATTAAGTCAAGTGAAATATTAGAGACAATAAATAAGATAGATACAATTGTTTTTGATAAAACAGGAACATTAACTAAAGGTAATCTAGAAGTAGTTGATGAAAAATATATTGATGCTGATAAAAAAGAAGAAATATTAAATTTATTAAAAAGTTTAGAATCAAAATCAAATCATCCACTAGCTAAAAGTATTGCTAAGAATGCAACTAAATTATTTGAAGTAACTGATTTTGAAGAAATTTCAGGATGTGGTATTCAAGGAAAAATACAAGGAAAAATGTATTTTGCTGGAAACCAAAAAATGGTAGAAGGTAAAAACATTAAAAATATATTTGAAAAGGAAGAAAAAGAATTTAGTAAAAAGAAAGATAGCATAGTTTATTTTTTTGATGAAGAAAATATGTTAGGAATTATAGGATTAAGAGATGAAATAAAACAAGATATGAAAAATATAATATCTGAATTAAAAAAATTATATAATAAGGAAATAATAATGCTTTCTGGAGATAATGAAATAACAGCTAATACAATTGCTAGGGAATTAAATATCGAAAATGTTTATAGTAATATGTCGCCAAAAGAAAAAATGGAAATAATTCAAAAGCTAAATACAAATCAAAATGTTATTATGGTTGGTGATGGGATAAATGATAGTCCGGCTCTAAAAACTGCAAGCATTGGAATAAGCGTAGTAAATGGTACTGATATAAGTTCAGATTCAAGTGATGTAATTTTATTAAAAGATGATATGAATAAAATTATTGATTTATTTAAAATTGGAAAGAAAACAATAAGAATAATAAAAGAAAATTTATTTTGGGCACTATTTTATAATATATGCATGATTCCATTAGCTATGGGGATTTTACCTATAGGGCTAAACCCAATGATTGCAAGTTTGGCAATGACATTAAGTAGTTTAACAGTTGTGTTAAATAGTTTAAGGCTAAAAAAATAAAATATAAAAAAGGGGAATAAATGGAGAAATTAAAACAAAAGAAAACCAAATTAACAAAACATACAAAACAAAAAATAATAAGAAGAAATAATGCTAATAATTACCCATTTTATAAAATGTTTTCATGGGATTTGCTATGCTTTTATTCGATAGAGTTCTTATTTTATACGATAACTAAAGGAATTTCTGTAAGTGAAGTTTTAATATTAAATGCTTTCTTTATATTATTTAAAATATTAATGCAAGTTCCTGCAGTTACGATTACCGATATATTAGGACATAGGAAAAGTCTTATTTTAGGCAATAGTTTAATTGCTTTGTACTTAGTAGTATTAATGTTATCTCCTAATATAGTTGTAATGATATTAGCATATTTGATTAGGGGACTTGGTTATGATATTAAAGTTATAGTTGAAACTAATTTATTGTATGATTCTGTATCGACAAAAGGAGGAGAAGGATTATATTCAAAATTAGATTCTAAAGGAGCTAGTTGGTATTTCTGGCTAGATGGAATACTTTGTTTAGTAGCAGGATATTTATTTGTAATTAACAATTATTTACCAATGTTCATAAGCTTAGGATTTACAGTATTATCAATTATTTTATCATTTAGATTTAAAGATGTGAAAACAAAAGAAAAACAAGGAGAAGAAGAAAAAGTAAAAATATCTCAAAGTTTAAAAGAATATATGGCAGATTTACGAAATTCAGTTGGATTTATTGTAAAATCTAATAGAATGAAAGCCTATATTGCTTTTGGATCAATATTTTATGGAATAATAACAGTATTTGATATATATAGAAGTGAATTACTAATATCAAAAGGAGTGCCAGAAGAACAATATTCAATGATATTTGCTATACTTATAATATTAGCCGGAGTATCTGTAACTTTAAGTAGAAGAATTCACAAGAAATTCAAAAATAAAACATTAACAGTTGTATCATTAGCATATGTTCTTTCATGTATTGTGGTTGGAATCGTTGCAAATATTACTACTAAAAATATAGCAATACCAATAATTATAATAATGTATGCAATAATGAAAATGTGTACATCAGTATGGTATATTTTAGAATATAAATATCTAAAGAATTTTACTACTGAAAAAATGAGAAATAAAATATCATTTACATATGAATCAATTGTTGGAATTGTAATGGCAATTTTTGCGATTGTGGGAAGTCTAATTCTAAAGTGTTTTTCAGTAGAGCGAACATTTTTATTGGTAGGGTTAGCATCTTTTGCTGGAATTATATTAGTTATAGATTATATGAAACCGAGATTTGGATTAAGACCTAAAGAATACAGAAAAGAGGACATTAATCTTTAATAAAAAAGGAAGAGTAAAAAATGAATAAAAAAAATCGTGAGCAAGTAATTGTTAGAACTAGTGTTATAGGAATAATATCAAATGTTTTACTTTCAATATTTAAGGCAGTAGTTGGATTACTTTCAAATTCGATTGCCATAACATTAGATGCAATAAATAATTTAAGTGATGCATTATCATCTATTATAACAATAATTGGTGCAAAACTTGCAGGAAAAGCACCAGATAAGGAACATCCTTATGGACATGGGAGAATCGAGTATTTGGCTGCAATGATAATTGCAATAATAGTTTTATATGCTGGTATTACAGCTTTGATTGAATCAATTAAAAAAATAATATATCCAGAAACACCAGATTATCAAGTTGTTTCATTAATAATAGTAGTTGTTGCTATTGTTGTAAAAATAATATTAGGATTATATGTGAAAAAAGTAGGAAAAAAAGTAAAATCAGATTCATTAATAAATTCTGGAACAGATGCTTTAATGGATTCAATTATTTCAATGGCAACTTTAGTTTCAGCAATAATATTTATTTTTAGTGGAGTGAGTTTAGAGGCATGGCTAGGTGCAATAATATCAATTGTTATTATAAAATCTGGAATAGAAATGCTAAAAACTACAGTAAGTCATATTTTAGGAAGAAAAGCTGAAAGTGATATTGCAAAAGCAGTAGAAAAAACAGTTGCAGAATATGAATGTGTAAAAGGTGCTTATGACTTGATATTACATAATTATGGACCAGATACATATATTGGTTCTATACATGTAGAAGTTCCAGATACAATGACAGCAATAGAAATTGATGAAATGACAAGAAAAATTATGAAAAAAGTTTATGAAGAACATCATGTTATTTTAGCTGCTGTTGGAATATATGCATTGAATACTAAAGATAAAGAAGTAATAGAAGCGCGAAATAAAATAAGTCGCATAGTTCATTCATACAAAACAGTAATTCAAATGCATGGATTTTATTTGAATAAAACTGAAAAAATAATAAATTTTGATATAATAATAGATTTCGTCGATGAAGATAGAGAAAAAACTTATAAACAAATATATGATAAAGTACAAAAAGAATATCCTGAATATAGTTTAAATATTACAATGGATATTGATATACTTGATTAATATAATTTAAAGAGTAAGTAGTTGCTAATTACTTACTTTTTTGATATATTGTAATTTGTATATAAATAGTAAAACGGTAATCTATGAAAATGCGTTAAAATCAATAAAATAAACTATTGTAAACTTTAAGTTGCATTAAAAAAATATATAAATTAAAAAAAGTGCAACCAAAAATTGATAGAAATTTATTTGTTGCTATACTAAAATCAAGATTAAAGGAGGAGTAATCTAATGAAATTTGGAGAAAATTTATATCATTTAAGAAAAGATGCTAAAATGAGCCAAGAAGTATTAGCTGAGAAAGTAGGTGTATCAAGACAAAGTGTATCAAAGTGGGAAAATGGAGAAGCATATCCTGAAATGGATAATTTATTGAAAATATGTAAAATTTTTCATTGTAAATTAAATGATATAATTCATGATGATATACAAGATATAGATTCATTAGATGAAGATGTAAAAATGAGTATAGTAAAATTTGAGAAAGAAAAACAAAAAAGGTTAAAAGTTATTAGTAAAATTATTTCTATTATAGCTGTAATAGGGAAAATTTGTGCTAGAGTTGGAGTAGCAGGACTAATTGTTGCAATGGTAGTTTTTAATATTTTTGTAAGTTGGACTAATGTAAAAAATGAAAATGAGTTTGAATTTCATCTAGGAGAATTATATTTTAATTATCAAAATTATAATAATGAAATTAAAGTAACAACAAATATTTCTAATGAAAAGCCAGAAGAAAATGATAATATTACATTATCTAAAATTTCAAGTGTATTAGCAAAACATAATAAAACAGAAATTTTAATATTAGGAAACCTAGCATTAATAATATTTATAGCTTCATTAATTTTATTAAGTATCTCTTTAATGCATCTTGAAAAATTGTTTAAAAATATTTATGATGGCAATACACCATTTACATTAGATAATGTTTATCATATAAAGAAAATGACATATTTAATGATAGCTATTACAATATTATCAGCATGTGGAAATGGAGTTAGCAGCTTAATAATAAAAGATGATTTAGATATGAATATGGGATTTAGCTTAATAACGATATTATTCTTATATAGTATTGCATATATATTTGAATATGGATATCATATACAAGAAAATTCAAATGAAAGAATATATGATATAGATGATGATAGTAAAAATGAAAATAAAATATAAATATTGTAATTATAGAAAGCAAGTAATTGATAGTTACTTGCTTTTATGTTATTATAGGAATGTAAAAAAGAGGTGAAAAGATGTATTATACATATATGTTAAGATGTGAAGATAATTCGATTTATACAGGGATAACAACTGATGTAAAAAGAAGAATGGAAGAACATTTTTCACAAGGAGAAAAATGTGCTAAATATACATTAAGACATAAGGCAAAAAAACTAGAGGCAGTATGGGAATCAGAAACTAGAGTTTTAGCTTCAAAATTAGAATATCATTTTAAAAAATTATCAAAATTAAAAAAAGAAGAAACATTAAAAAATAAACATCTAGAAAAATATTTAGAAAATAAGATTGATGTAAATCAATATGTATATAAAGGAGATGAATATGGAGTTTAAAGTTGAGAATAACAGAATTTATTGTGAAAATAATGATGGGAAAATAGTTGCCCAAATTACTTTTCCAGAAATTAAAGAAGGTGTATATGATATTAATCATACATTTGTTGATGAAAGCCTAAGAGGGCAGAATATTGGAAAAAAATTAGTACAAATGGCAATAGGCGAAATACAAAAGAAAAATGGAAAAATTGAAGCAACATGTTCTTATGCAAAACATTATATAGAAAAAAATATGAAATAAGGAGAGGTTTATTATGGAATTAATACTTGCAAGTAATAATAAAAATAAATTGAAAGAGTTAAAAGAAAAATTAAGTAAATTTAATATAGAAGTTATATCTCAAAAAGAAGCGGGATTTGATATTGAAGTAGATGAAACTGGTACAACATTTGAAGAAAATGCAATACTAAAAGCTGAAGCAATTTATAATGAAATAAGAAAACCAGTATTAGCAGATGATAGTGGATTAGAAATTGATGCTTTAGGAGGACAGCCGGGAATTTATTCACATAGATTTGCTGGAGAAAATGCAACTGATGAAGATAGAATTAATAAAGTATTAACATTAATGAAAGATGTTGAAGAAGAAAAAAGAACTGCAAGATTTAAATGTGTTGGATGTTATATAGATGAAAATGGTGAAAAACATATATTTGAAGGATGTGCTGAAGGAAAAATTTCAAATGAACCATATGGGCAAAATGGTTTTGGATATGATCCTATTTTTATATGTGAATTAGGTAAATCATTTGCTGAAATTTCTGGAGAAGAGAAAAATAAAATAAGCCATAGAGGAAGAATGACAGATAAGTTTGTAAAATATTTAGAAGAAAAATAATATAAGAAAATAGGAGATATATAATGGAAAATGCTAAACAATATTTTGAAAAAACTAAATTAAATCCGCCTAGGCCATTAACAAAAAAATTCATTGAAATGAATATAAATCCACAAAAAGCAGTAGAACTAGGATGTGGAGCAGGAAATGATACAGCTTATTTAATAAAAAATGGTTGGGATGTGATTGCAATAGATGTAGAAGACACAGAACAGATGATATTAGAAAAATTAAATAGTAAAGAAAAAATAAAGTTTGAATTTTCTAAGCAAAACTTTGAGAATATTGATTTATATGAAACTAATTTAATATTAGCTAATTATAGTATACCATTTTGTAAAAAAGATAACTTTAAAGAATTTTGGAAAAAGATTGAAAAAAATATTATAAAAGATGGATATTTTGTAGGTAATTTCTTTGGAGTAAAGGATTCATGGAAAGATATAAAAAAAGATAATGTATTTTTATCAAAAGAAGAAGTATTAAAATTATTTGAAAAAAATTTTGAAATAATCTTGTTTGAAGAAATTGAAAATGATAAACAAACAGCAAATGGAAATATGAAACATTGGCATATATTTAATGTAATAGCTAGAAAAAAATAATGAAAGATATAGTAAAAATTTTAAATGTTTGAAAAAATTAACATAATATGTTATAATTAAAGTAATCACACGCAGTTCCCCGCATTATTTGAAAGGATGATACTATTATGAGAAGACGGATTAAAAAGAGGGTTTATGTTGCGATTGCAATATTAATCATCGTTATAGTAATTCTGTGCAGAGCATGTTCTGCAATTACTAAAGATCATACGAATGAGACAAGAACGACTACCACTACCTCTGTTACAACTAGCACTGCTGAAGCAGAAGAAGTAAAACAGGAAGAAGCAGAGGACGAGAGAAAGATTGAAACGACAGTTAAGGAAGCAGAAAATGTAGAAGTAGAAGAGACAGTATCTAGCGAAGCGGAAGTGGAAACAGAAGAAGTGAGACAGTTCACAGTTGATGATCCTGAGGCTACAGATGTCATCGCCTATCTGGGCGAAAGACCTGTAAATATGCAGGAACTTCCTACGTTTGACAGTTATGTGAAATCTCAGGAAAAGGCCTTTATCATAGAATATAAGGGCACGAATCACTGGGAAAACAACGATGCTAGACGGTTGTATTTCAAGGTTCCGATAGAAGAGATTGTTGAGGAATACGAGGATGACGGCCAAATCATGGAAAAGACTGTTAAAATCGAGGAAATCGAACCTGGACTGATTAGGGCAACTCCGATCCATGGAACTGAAGGACGTTCATACGTGACGTTCAAAATCAATTCTGACGGGAAAACCTATTATATGACATGGGTTGCACCCCCGATAGAATAAGCACTCTTGCGGGGGAGTGCTTTTTTTTATTTATTTAATTAATTTATTTTTATCTAATTTAAATTCATTTCCATTTAAATATTCTAAAATACCACTAGGATTAGAAAAATTAAATATTAGTTTATAACTACAAAGCATTTGATATTTTTTGTTAAAAGATTTATTTATATCATTTTTACCATATTTACCATCACCAATTATAGGGAATCCAATATGTGCTAAATGTGCTCTAATTTGATGAGTTTTTCCAGTTTCTATTTCAACATCTAGAAGACAAGTATTATCTTTTTTCTTCTCTAAAATAGTATAAGTAGTTATAATCTTTTGATAACCTTTTTTTGGAGTATCGCTTATATAAACCATAGATTTTTTATTATCTTTAAATAAATAACTTTCTAATCTTTTATGATTTTCTTTAGGTATTCCATATACTAATGCTAAATAATGTTTTTCAATCTCGTGATTTTTGAATTTATTAAGTAAAATATTTAGAGAGTCTTCATTTTTAGCAAATAAAACAAGACCTGTAGTATTTCTATCAATTCTGTGGCATGGCATAGGTTTAAAATCAGTTGAAGAAAACTTTTGATGAACTATAGATGTTAAACTAGTTTCACCAGTAACTTCAAGATTTACAGGTTTATTAAAAATTATTATATTATCATCTTCATAAAAAATATCCAATTTTGGTGTAGAAATATTTGATAGTAATTCATCTGAAATATAAACTAAAATTTCATCACCTAAATAAATGGTAATATTATCATTAACTCTTTTACCATTTACTTTAATATCTTTTTTTCTTAATGTTTTATATAATAAATTAGTACTTAAATTTGGGATATTATCTAATAGATATTTATTTAATTTTTTTCCATTATATTTTTCATTTACAATTAACTTTTTCATAATTAAATTATACTTTAAAAGCTGGATTTAGTCAATAAATCCAGCTTTTATATTATGATTAATTAATTTTTGTATTATAAAGGAATAGTTTGAAATTATTTTGCTAAAATAATTATTCTACCTTGTTCATCATTAGTGCAACAAGATAGGGCAATTTCGGCTTGATTTGTAGTATTTCGATTTACATAGTTTAAATCATCTGGGGTAGTTATAAATTTATCATAAATTGTATAACAATGTCTATTACCATCAGATGTAGTTATATAAATAATATCTCCTATTTGTAGTTGGTTATTATTTGAGAAAAGTCTACCATTTCGATAATTGTGTCCAACTATTATAGTAGTTCCTTTATTATTTAGCGAACCAGTTGAATATAGAAAACATGTAGCAACTTCCATTCCAGAAACTGTAACATTTTGTAGTATTGGTAAATTTACATTTGTTTTTGGAATTTCAATAGTACCAATAGATGTTTGACCAGTGGGAATAGATGAATGTATAGATGGGGATTCTGGCGTTTTAACTACTGGAGCAGATTCTACATTAGTTTTAATAGGTTCATTATAATTATTAGTATTTTCTACTTTGTTATTTGAATTTTTAATTATATTTCTTGTAGTTGTAGAAGATCTACTAGATGATTTACCACTAGTTTCTTGAACTTCTTGTGAATTATTATTTAGTTTATTTGTTTTTAATTCATTAGTACTTTCTAAATCATCTTTACTAATATCTGTTTTTGAATGTTGTTCAATAATAAAAGTTTTTGGTTTTTTAAATTTTTCTATTTGGTCAGATATAATATTTTCTGAATTAGTTAAAGATGCTTTACTATAAGTAACTTCATCTAATTTATCATATGTGAAAAATCTTATTACAACAAATGCATCAATAATGATTAGTACTATAATGGCTATTATTAGTGCAATTGTTGTATGTCTATTTTTTAAAGACATTCCAATTTTTCACTCCTTATATTAATTTGTACAACATTATATCATAATTGTTTACATAATGCAAGAAAAATATTTGACTTTTATAATAAAATGTTGTATAATATAAGACAGTTGTTGCCAGAGAGGCAAAGGATGAGATTTTATTAAAGCTTTAAAAGTAGCTTAAATATTGTATTAAAGTAAGAGATTTGTAAATAATAATATTGAACGGAAATTTATTAAATTTGTATTTAGATATATTTATTAAAAGATAAGTTTATATAAAATACTAGAGAGGTATTTGATAAGCTTTATTTATATATGATAATTATAATTACAATTACATATGAATAGAAGATAAATAAAGGTTAATAAATATTTTGTGTCAAAATTAGTTTATAATTCAAACTAATTTTTTTGTTCTGTTTAATGTAATATGTTTTTAAAATTAAACTTTTAAAGTGATAATGAAATGAGAAAAATGAATATAATATAAAGAAAGGAGAGTATGAGATAAATCATACAAAAAATTATGGAAGAGAAAAATAACAAAGTAACAAGAGATACTAAGTTAAAAGAAAGATCAAAAGAGACTTTTAATGAAACAAAAAAGAGAAAACCTTATGCTAGGAAAAATGTAAAAAAAGAAAATGAATTAAAGGAGGAAAAACAAGAAAAGACTGCAAAACCAAGACAACATAGAACAAGAACTGAAAATAAAAATGTAAAATCAGTAGAAAACAAAATAGAAAAAGTAGTTAATAGTAGAAATAAGGCTGCAGATAAAAAAACAAATTCAATTTTTAAACAGTCAAAATTAAAAATAATACCATTAGGTGGATTGCATGAAGTTGGAAAAAATATAACTGTATTTGAATATGAAGATGAAATGATAATAGTAGATTGTGGTATATCATTTCCAGAAGATGATATGTTAGGAATAGACTTAGTAATTCCAGATGTAACATATGTAGAAAAAAATCAAGAAAAATTAAAAGGAATGGTAATTACACATGGACACGAAGATCATATTGGTTCAATACCATATTTCTTAAAAAAAATAAATACACCGATTTATGCTACAAAATTAACTTGTGGACTTATTACAAACAAATTAGAAGAACATAAACTTGTAAATAGCACAAAATTAATTGAAGTTACTCAAGGACAAACAATTCAACTTGGAAAATTTAGAATTGAATTTATTCAAAGTTCACATAGTATACCAGATTCAGTAATGCTTGCAATTTATACTCCTGCTGGAACTATTTTGCATACAGGAGATTTTAAAGTTGATTATACACCTATAGATGGAAAGATAATGGACTTAGGAAGAATTGCCGAAATAGGAAATCAAGGTGTACTTGCATTAATGTCTGATAGTACAAATGCTGAAAGAAAAGGATTTACAATGTCAGAAAGCACAGTTGGAGGATTATTTGAAAAATTATTCTTACATTGCAAAAAGAGAATAGTTGTAGCAACATTTGCATCAAATGTCCACAGAGTTCAACAAATTGTGAATTCAGCAGTTGAAAATGGAAGAAAAATAGCTGTTTGTGGTAGAAGTATGATTAATATGATAAATACAGCTAGAGAATTGGGATATATTGACTGCCCAGAAAACTTATTTATTGATATTGATATGATTAGTAAATATCCTGATGATCAATTAGTTATAATTACTACAGGAAGTCAAGGTGAACCAATGTCAGCATTAACAAGAATGGCTGCAGGAGATCATAGAAAAGTTAAAATAACACCAAATGATTTAATAATAATTTCAGCAACACCTATACCTGGAAATGAAAAATTCATATCTAAAGTAATAGATGATTTGATGCAAATAGGTGCTGAAGTTGTTTATAGTTCATTAGCTGATGTACACGTTTCAGGACATGCTTGTCAAGAAGAACAAAAATTGATTTTAGCACTTGCAAAACCAAAATTCTTTATACCAGTGCATGGTGAATACAGACAATTAAAAGCACATGGTGAAACAGCTCAAAGTATGGGAATTGACAAAGAAAATATAATAATGCTATCAAATGGAAAAGTGTTAGAGCTTTCTCAAGATGAAGCAAAAATAGCTGGAAATGTTCAAAGTGGAAGAATTTTTGTTGATGGACTTGGAGTTGGAGATGTTGGAAGTATAGTTCTAAGAGATAGACAACATTTATCACAAGATGGATTAATTGTAATTGTATTAACAATGGATTCATCTACGGGAGAAGTAATTGCAGGTCCTGATGTAATCTCAAGAGGATTTGTTTATGTTAGAGAATCAGAAAACTTAATGGATGATGTAAAATCTGTTGTAAAACATGAAATAAGAAAATGTGAA
>CAMNMV010000022.1 GCA_946545015.1 uncultured Clostridium sp. | reverse complement strand
TTGGAGGAGAAGTAGAAAGAGTTTTAAAAACTGTTGATGGTGTTTTACTTTTAGTTGATGCTTTTGAAGGAGCAATGCCACAAACAAGAGAAGTTCTTAAAAAATCTCTTGCATTAGGTTTAAAGCCAATAGTTGTAATTAATAAAATAGATAGACCTGGAGCTACACCTGAAAAAGTTGTAGATCAAGTTATTGAATTATTTATTGAGTTAGATGCAAGTGATGAACAATTAGATTTCCCAGTTGTTTATGCTTCAGCAAAAAACGGAATAGCTAAAATGGACTTAGCTGATGAAACAGATAACTTAGATTGTTTATTTGAAACAATAATAAATACAATTCAAGCTCCAAACTGTGATGAAGAAGGACCTGCACAAATGTTAGTATCAAACATTGATTATGATGATTATGTAGGAAGAATAGCAGTAGGAAGAGTAGAAAGAGGAGTTATAAAATTAGGAATGCCTGTTTCTATATGTGGTAAAGAAGATAAAGTAACACAAGGAAGAATTGCTAAAGTGTATACACACGTAGGTCTAAATAAAGTAGAAGTTGAAGAAGGAAAAGCTGGAGACATTATTGAACTTGCTGGTCTTCCAGATATCAATATTGGTGATACAATTTGTGATTTCAATAATCCAGAAAAAATACCATTTGTAGATATAGATGAACCAACAGTTTCCATGACATTTAGTGTAAACAATGGACCATTTGCAGGAAAAGAAGGACAATATATAACATCAAGACATATTAGAGATAGATTATTCAAAGAATTAGATAGAAATGTTTCATTAAGAGTAAAAGAAACAGAATCTCCAGATTCATTTGAAGTATCAGGAAGAGGAGAATTACACTTATCAGTTTTAATAGAAACAATGAGAAGAGAAGGATTTGAACTTTTAGTATCTCGTCCAAAAGTTATATTCAAAGAAATTGATGGCGTTAAGTGCGAACCTATCGAATTATTAGTTGTAAATGTACCAGATGACTGCGTAGGAAACGTAATTGAAAAATTAGGTAGAAGAAAAGCAGAAATGGTTAATATGGAACCAGCAGAAGCTGGACATACAAAGGTAGAATTTAAAATTCCAGCAAGAGGATTGATTGGTTATCGAACAGAATTCTTAACAGATACAAAAGGTGAAGGAACAATGAATCATATATTTGATTCATACGAACCTTATAAAGGAGATATTCAAGCTAGAGTTAGAGGAACAATAGTAGCATTTGAAGCAGGAAAATCAATTACTTATGGTTTATATAATGCTCAAGATAAAGGAGATTTATTTATAGGACCTGGGGTAGATGTTTATGAAGGTATGATTGTTGGATTAAACTCAAGAGGAGAAGATTTAGCAATAAATGTATGTAAAGAAAAACATTTAACAAATACTAGAGCTTCAGGATCTGATGATGCATTAAGATTAGTTCCACCAATTCAAATGTCATTAGAAAAAGCTATTGAATTTATACAAGATGATGAATTGGTTGAAGTAACTCCAAAATCAATTAGATTAAGAAAGAAAATATTAGACAGTAAAGAAAGAGAAAGAGCAGCAAGAAATAGTAATAAATAATATAATCGAGAAAATTATATTATTTTAAATAAAAACAGAGGCGACAAAATAAAATTGTCGTCTCTGTTTTCGGTTAAATGCTGCTACATGGGAATGCCACTATATACTTGTAGTGCTCACCGTCGTAGAAACGGTAGAGACCAAGAAAGTTTTCTTCCCAAGTATAGCTGATTCTATCAAATAATCCACTTTCGTGAAGTATGAAGAAATCATGCTGACGTGTGGCATTCCTTATTAATTCAGGAGTTGATCTTATTAGAAAGTCGAATACGTTTTTGGATTTGGTTTCTTCTTCAGTTTCGCCTTCAACTTTTATAAGATTACGCAGCATTTTTTCATAAGTAGGGGATAATGAAATCCCAACTAATGAATTGATCCGAAGTTTCAAGCCTTCAAGCGTCATAATGACACTCCTTTCATATTGTAATAAGTTAATTATAACATAATTAACATTAATTTGCAAAAATTTGATTTAGAAAGCATTTTGTGATACAATAATTTAGTCAAAAAAACTATATTTTATTATAACTATAAATTTATAATAGAGGAGTAAGAGATGAATAAAGAAGAATTAGAAAAAATAAAACAAAAAGCACTAGAAGATCATATTCCAATAATAATGGATGACACTCTAGAAGTTATTGATAAATATTTAAAAGAATTAAAACCAAATAAAATATTAGAAATTGGAACTGCTGTAGGATATTCTGCTATGTGTTTTTCAGAATATTTAGCAGAAGGTGGAAAAATTGATACAATTGAAAGAGATGAACAAAGGATAGAAGAAGCTAAAATAAATATAAAAAATGTTGGAGTAGAAGATAAAATAAATATTTATGAAGGTGATGCAGTAGAAATATTACCAACTTTAAATGATAAATATGATGTAGTATTTATTGATGCTGCAAAAGGAAAATATCCATTCTTTTTAAAAGAATCTTTACGTATGATAGCTGAAAATGGAATTATTTTTGCAGATAATATTTTGTATAAAGGATATGTATTAAGTGATTATAACAAACATAAACAAAGAACTGCTGTAAGAAATTTAAGAGAATATATAAAAGAAGTTAGTGAAAATCCAAATCTTGAAACTGAAATTTTAGAAGTAGGAGATGGATTAGCAATAAGCAAAATTAAATAAAAAGAAAGCTCCCCCGCGTATAGAAACGGGGGAGTAAATTTTGAAATTAATTGTCATCTGATGCTACAGAGTTATTTTCTCCATTTTCAGTATCGTCATCGTCACCAGAATTTACTTCTTTGCCATAGAAGATATGTTCTTCTGGAGACATAAATACTGCATGGTTAACACCCCATGGGTCCTTTAACTCTGAGTCGTAAAAATCGAATCGCTGATTACAAGCTTCAGCCTTTTTCTTTATTTCGGTAAGCTGTGCTTGAGTAAGGGTAAAGATTTTTCGTAATTGAAGATTCTTATCTTTGTGACTCTCATGTGTAGCATTCGGGTTTTCAGCCATTTGCTGTGTCTTGAAATGTCCTTCAATGTAGAAAGAAGAAATTACTGATGTTATAGTCCGTACTAATTTTTTTAAGCTTTTGGGACTGATATCAGCGAAGACTTTTGTAAAATCATCTTTCCATATTTCCATGAATAAGTTTTTAGACTCTTCGATATCCATAAGCTCAGTGCCGAGGATTTCGTTTACAATATCCCAAATTGAAACAGATAATTCAAAAACACACTGGAGTGCTTGATAACTATTCTCTTTGGGTTCTTTCACATAGTCTTTAAAACCATATGAGAAGAAGAATTTTGGAGTCTTTGGAACTATTACGTTTGGAAATTTTTTAGGATCAAATTTTTCGACATTCCCCTCTTTGTCTACATTGCTATTATGCATTTGACCACGATTTTTGAGCCTCAACTCGCTTTTCAAGATCATCTGCACAGCTTTCTTTTCTCTTTCAGAAATATTCTTATTAGTTATTACCCAAGTAAGAAATTCCTGCTGCATATTGTAAAAGATACCAGTTATTATACCAGTAAAGGTTTCGCAAAAATGATAAAGTTGATCAAGATTAGTATTATCATACGTGATCATAGTGAAACCAAAACGGTCCTTGACTTCAGGGTCTTCATTTTGTAAAGCCTTGTCGAGGATTTTTGTTAAATCAGATTCTATAGATTTACGCCTAAGAACCATTTTAACATGTGAAGGGATACCTTTTACTTCTGCTTGCCATTGCTGGATTAAAATACCTGTATGAATAAGGTCTTTTAAATATTTGTCAGCAATATAGGCTGTTATCCTGCGTGCTTCAATGCAACTCTTAACTCCTTGTAAAAAGAGGTTTAAACTGCAAAAAAGCTCAGTAGACAGTTCACCTTTCTTTTGAAGTTCTAAAATATCATCCCGAAGAATGATATAGAAGTCATTCAAAAGAAGTGTGGGAGTGCTCGGTTTGTTGTCAATAGAACGTATGCACGCTCTAAACCAAGCATTGTTTAACGTTTTCTTGACTGTCTGGGTCAAGGGAACTTTTACCAATGGTTCCTGTGTCATAGTCTCACTCCTTTTCAAAATTTTTCGCCATGGTATATATTGAATTATATCATGCTTCCTTAATATAGTCAAACGAAAATCGCTAGTATCTAAGGTTTTACGATTTCACACAAAAAACACAATATCATAATAAAAAAGAGATAAATTTATTATATGATTTTACATATACTAAAGAATAGAGGAAAGGTGTGTGAAACTATGAAAAAAAATAAACATAAAGAAGAACTTGTAAAAATAAACAGCCTCCTAGAAGAAACAGGAAAAATTGAAAAAAATAGTAAAACATTTGAAAAATTGATGTTTATATATAGTATAGCAATAAAAGAATTATTAATAAAAATTGAAACAATAAAAGAAGAATTTAAAATTTTCTATGATTATGAAATAATTGATCATATAAATACTAGGATAAAAACTCCTGAAAGTATATTAAAAAAAATGCAGGATAAGAAATGTGAGTTAACATATGTAGATATGATTAATAATATAAATGATATCGCTGGAATTAGAGTTATTTGTCCTTTGAAAAAAGATATATTTACAATAAAAGATTTAATTTTAAATTTACCAGGAATACAATTAGTAAAAGAAAAAGATTATATAACTAATCCTAAAAAAAGTGGATATTCAAGTTATCATTTAATTTTGGATGTGCCAATTACTTTATCACGAAAAATAATGTATGTTAGAGTAGAAGTACAAATTAGAACAATGGCTATGGATTTTTGGGCAAGCATTGAACATAAAGCAAAATACAAAACTAGAGATGAAATAAATAGATCACAGTCAAAAGAATTTATTAAATATGCCAAAATGCTTACTAAAATCGATGATAATATTATTAAATTAAAGTGTTAATAAACATTTAAAGCTTCTATGAACTTTTTAAAATTTATGACATATTATAAAGCATAGGAGGCTAAGAAATGTTAGAATTTTTATTTAATACAATTTTTTGGACACTAGCTTTTTATGGATTATTTGAATTGATTAAAAATATTATATATATAAGTACATATACGAAGTTTAAGACTGATGGAATATATTTAATATTAGCAGTGAAAAACCAAGAAGACAGATTAGAAGGCTTTTTACGTTCAATGGTATTTAAAATTTTATATGGTAAAGATGAATATATAAAAAATATTATTGTGGCAGACTTAAAGTCAGAAGATAAAACAAAAGAAATAGCAAAAAAATTAGAAAAAGATTATGAGATGATAAAAGTACTAAATTGGAAAGAATGCAAAGAAATTATTGATAATGTCGATGAAAATTAAGGGATTGATTATTGAAAAATATAGTTGTTTATGATAGACTTTTAAAAAAATATGAGGAGCAGAAAAATTGGAATTAGAAGGAGAAATTGAAGATATAATTTATCAAAATGAATCCAATAGTTATGTAGTTGCAAATTTAGGGACAGAAGATGAAGTTATTACAATTGTTGGATATTTACCGTTTGTAAATATTGGAGATACATTAAAACTATATGGTAAATATGTTGAACATAAAGATTATGGAGAACAATTTAAAGTTGATACATTTGAAAAAATAATGCCTAAAACGCTTGCTTCACTCGAAAGATATTTAGCAAGTGGAAGTATAAAAGGAGTAGGAGAAGCAACAAGTAAAAGGATAGTTGATAGGTTTAAAGATGATACAATATATGTTTTGAAATATGAACCAGAAAAATTAGCTCAAATCAAAGGAATTTCTGAGAAAAAAGCACAAGAGATATCAGAAAGTTTTGTAGAAAATTTTGAAATGTGGCAAATAGTTGGATTTTTAGAAAAGTTCGGATTAGGTGCAGAACATGCCAAAAAAGTATATAAAAAATTTGGACTACAAGCTATAGAAGAAATAGAATCAAATCCATATTTATTATTAGATATCGCAAGAGGAGTAGATTTTAAACAAATAGACAAAATGGCCTTGGATTTAGGTTTTGATTTTGAAAATTATAAGCGTATCGAAAGTGGAATAAAATACGGATTAATTAGAATATCTTATAATGGACATTGTTGTACACTAAAAGATAATTTAATTGTTTTTGTTAAATCATTATTAAGTGTAAATGAAGATGCTATAGATACATGTATTATAAATTTAAAAGCAAAAGAAGAAATATATGTAGAAACACGCGAAAATGGAGAAGAATGGGTGTATTTGGATGAATATTATAAGACAGAGTTAAGTATTGCTGCTCGAATAAATAATTTAAATAGTGCTAAAAATTATAAAAAAATACCTAGTATTGAAAAAGAGTTAAAAAAAGCTGAAAAGAAAATAGATATTGAATTATCTGAAAGACAAAAAGAAGCAATAAAGCTAATAAATGATAATAATGTAACTATAATAACTGGTGGACCAGGTACTGGAAAAACAACTATAATAAAGACAATAATTGATATTTTTGAAGAAAGAAAAAATAAAGTTGTACTTTGTGCACCAACTGGAAGAGCTGCAAAAAAAATGACAGAAACTACAGGAAAAGAGGCATCGACATTACATAGACTTTTAGAAATTGGTAAAATAGATGAAGATAATTTTATGAAAGACTATAATTATGAAGGAGCACCAATAGATGCTGATGTAATAATAGTAGACGAACTTTCAATGGTAGATATGTTTTTAATGAACTTTTTATTAAAATGTATATATAAAGGGACTAAGTTGATATTAGTAGGAGATAGTGATCAATTACCATCTGTTGGACCAGGAAGTGTTTTGAAAGATTTAATAGCATCTGAAACGATAACAACAATACATTTAGATAAAATTTTTAGACAAGCTGCAAAAAGTAAAATAATTTTAAATGCTCATAGAGTTAATAATGGTGAAAGTTTCTTGTCAAAGGAAGAACAAGAAGGAATGAACGAAGATTTTTTCTTTATTGAAGAAAATAATCAAGAAAATATGTTAAGACAAGTTGTTTCACTATGTACAGGAAGACTTCAAAAATTTGGTAATTATGACTTTTTTAGAAATATACAGGTATTAACTCCAACTAAAAAAGGAATTTTAGGTACTAAAGAGTTGAATAAAACACTTCAAGAATATTTAAATCCAAATAATGGAATGTTGAAAGAAAAAATTGCTAATGGAGCAATTTATAGAGTTGGCGACAGAGTAATGCAAGTAAAAAATAATTATGATATGTATTGGGAAAAAGATATAGATAAAAAAGAGTATGGAAGCGGAGTATTCAATGGTGAGACAGGTACTATTATTGATGTTAATAACACAGAAAAAATAGTTGAAATTCAATTTGATGATAATAAAATTTGTTGGTATGAATTTTCTGAATTAGAACAAATAGAACATAGCTATAGTATAACGATTCATAAGGCACAACGGAAGCGAATTTGATGTTGTTATAATGGCAATACCACAAGCTGCACCAATGTTACTTACAAGAAATTTATTATATACAGGAATTACTAGAGCTAAAAAACTTCTCATTGTAATTGGAAGTAAAAAGAATGTAGATTTTATGATAGGAAATGTAGATAGTAAAAAAAGAAATACAGGATTAGAATATAAATTAAAGTATATAATTTAAGGAGGTATAGTAATCAAAGTTTTAGACCTGATATTTCCACAAGTTTGCCGGAATTTGTGGAAAACTAGACAATAATTCATTATGTAAGAAGTGTGAAATTAAGCTAAATAGGCAAGCTGACATTTTTGTATATGAAAATGATAATTTAGAAAACTATTTTGATAAACATATTTATATTTTTAGATATGAAAACTATATTAGAAGATTGATTTTGGATTATAAATTTAACGAAAAATCATACTTATATAATACTATTATAAATTTTATAGTAAAAAATGAAAAATTATGTGGAATTATAAAAAGTTATGATATAATAATTCCAGTTCCAATAAGTAAAAAAAGAGAAAAACAAAGAGGATATAATCAAAGCTATTTAATTGCTAAAGAATTAAGTAGATTCTTAGAAATTCAATTAATAGATTATTGTTTATATAAATTCAAAGATGTAATAGAACAAAGTAAATTAAACAAAGAGGAAAGAAAGCAAAATTTGAAAAATGTATATTTACTAAAAAACAAAGAAAAGATAAGAAATAAAAAGATATTATTAGTAGATGATATTTTTACTACAGGAGCTACAGCAAATGAATGTTGCAAGACACTTCATCAGGCAAATATAAAAGAAGTAAGCATATTAACAATAGCAAAAGATTAAAAAAGGAGCTATATATATGGAAGATTTAGTCGAAAGCATTTTAGATTATGTAAGATCAGATTATACTGATTATGCTGTAATGATAAATGGAGAATGGGGAGCTGGTAAAACCCATTTTTGGAATAATAAAATAAAGAAAAAAATTGAGTCAATGCAGTTAAATGGAAAAAGATATACTACAATATATATGTCACTTTATGGTATCTCAAACCTAGAAGAAATAAGTAAAAAGATTTTTATAGAAACAACTCAATTAATGGATAAAAATTTGAGAAAATTTATGGAGGCACATGAACAGACAACAATACCAGAATATGCTAAAACAGGTATTGATATGGCAAATTTATTTGGCGTTACAAAAAATGGTGACAAAGTTGACTATGCTGATTTTTTCTCAACAGATGATAAAGTTTTATGTTTTGATGATTTGGAAAGAGCAAATGTAGATGTTATTGATATATTAGGATATATAAATAATTTTGTTGAACATGATCATATAAAAACAATAATTATATGTAATGAAAAAGAATTATCAACAAAATTCAAAAGTAGTAATATAGAAATGAAAACATTTATTGCAACATATCTTTTAGATAAGCAAAAAGAATTAAATGATTGTGATAAACCAATGGTTGAAAAAATACAAGAAAAAATAGAGCATGTATTTGATAAAGCAAATGATTATGAAAGAATAAAAGAAAAACTTATAGGAGAGACATTTGAATATGCACCAAAATTTGATTATATTATAAATGGAATTTTGATGCGTTATGAAAAAAATCAGGATTTAATAAGATTTTTAAGAGAAAATACAGGGTTAATTATTACTACATTTTTAAGGAGTGGAACAAAGAACTTAAGAATATTAAAACATGCATTAAATGACTTTGAAAAAATATATGATATGGTAAGTAGATCATATCAAAATACAAGTAATAGAGTAATGCAAACTATGCTAATATTTACAATAGCTGTATCTTTTGAAATTAAAACAGGTAAAATTATAAAAGAAAAATTCAAAAATATAAAAGATAATGAAGAATACAAATCAATATTAGTTAGTTCTAGAGTTTTAATGGATAATAGACAATTTTATATCAAAGAATTCGATAATAATTATTACTATAATTTTAAATCTGAATATAGATTTTTCAAATTCATAGAATATTATGTAAGAACTAGAATATTTGATATGAAATTATTTAAAGAAAATATGGAATCTATTAGAAATACAGTAGATATTGAAAGCTTACCAGCATATAAGAGATTGCTAACTGAAGAATATTGGAAAATATCAGATGACCAATTTCCAGATGTTATTGAAGAAATTATTTCAAATATTAAAGATGGAAAAATTAAATTAATAGATAATGTAAAATTATATGCTTATTTTAGTTATTTTGCTAAAAAGAAATTAATTCATTATAACCTAAGAGTGTTGGAAAATATATTTATAAGAGGTATGGATAAGGCTTGGTCACATTGTGAATATTGTCCAAATGTTGAAGAAGAATTAGGCAAAATAGCTCTTGAAGATGTAGTTGGAGATATGAGAGAAGTATTAGAACACTTTAATATATTAAATTCTAAATTATTAGAAAAACAATATATTGAAATAGCTGATAAAGTATTTAAATGTATTCCTATGAAGATGGAATTATTTTATGATAAGTTTGATAAAGAATGTATGGACAAGCCAATATTTAAATATTATGATCCATATCAATTATTTCAAAGAATTTCTTGTGGAAGTAATGAAGACATAGTGAGAATAAAAGAAAAACTAATGATGAGAGCTGAAAAAGTTGACAAAGAAATATTAGAACCAGAAGTGAAAAATCTTGAAATATTAAAAAATATTATTGATGATTATAAAAGAGGTAAAGTACCTTCAATCAAGTTAGTAACACTTACAGATTTTTCTAATGAACTTGGAATTATTCTAGATAGTTTTGATAAACCTAAAAAAGATGATTTTTATGATTTTGAGGATGAATTTGGAGAAGGATTTGAAGAACCTAAATCTGAAACTATTGAAGAAATAATGAGTGAAGAACAGGAAGAAGTAGAAGAGATAATTGATGAAGATGAAATCGTAAATGAAGAAGAAAATATTAAAAATGATACTGAAGAAGAATAATAGAATAGATATAATAAAAAAGCACAGTAGTAACAGATGTTTCTACTGTGCTTTTTAAATGAGAGCTAAAGTTATTTGCGAGCGATTACGGTAACTACAAATTCACCATTGCTATTATATAGATGGCGAAGTGTCATAGTGTTAGGAGAAATATCTAAACCTTCTGGACAGGTATATTTCTGTGGGATTTTTAGATTTTCATCTTTTTTGAGATTTAGCCATATGAATCCAGCATTTTCAGATACCTCAGCATCTTTATTTAATTTGATTAACCGCTCTAGGACATATTTTTTTGATTGCATAAAAGCCTCCTTTAATTTTCAACGTGTAGAGCCGATGTGCTATCTACATACATAATTATAACATAATTTACATAAAATATCAAACTCGGATATGGAAATAATAAGAAAAATAATAAATTAGAATAGAGATATAATTAAAAGAAAATATAATTTAAAATTAATGCAAGAAAATGTACATGTTATAATATCTAATATATGTATCCAATAGTACTATAGATATAAAAATGGAGGAAAAAAGTGGAAAAATTAGTAGAAAAAGCAAAAGAAGGAAATAATGAAGCATTTACTCGGTTTGTTTTTTAAATTTCAAAAAGACTTATATTGTATAGCTAAAATGAAAATAAAAAATGAAAATGATATTGAAGATATAATTCAGGAGACAATGTTAAGTGCTTATACAAATTTGAAAAAATTAAAAAATAATAAATTTTTCAAAACATGGATTATAAGAATATTATTAAATAATTGCAAAAAATTTTATAAAAGGAAAAACTTTAAATCATTAGATGATAAAGATGGAATAGAGAAAATACCAACTAATGAAATTGATCTAGCTACAATAGAATTTGAAAACTTTATATCATTTTTGCCAGAAGAAGAAAGAACAATACTAACACTATACTATTCATTAAACTATACTACAAAAGAAATTGCTCAAATATTGCAAAAGAGAGAAGGAACAATATGTAGTAAAATATCAAGAGCAAAAGTAAAGATAAAAGAAAAATATAAAGGAGAATTTTATTAATATGAGAAATTTAGATGAATATTTAAATAAATTTAAAAATGAAAAAAAGCAAATTCCACAGTCTTTTACAAATACAATAAAGAACTTTTCTCCAAGTAAAAAAGAAAGTAGGTATTGGATAATGAAATTTAATGAAATAAAAAAATCAATAATAGTTGCAACAAGTTTATTATTGGGAACAGGTGTAGTTTTTGCAGGAAGTAAAGTGGTAGAAAATATTTGGAAGAATCCAGAAACATATGAGTATTCTCAAAAGATTACTCAAAAAGATAAAGAAGAAGCAATTAGTGAAGAAAAAGCAAAAGAAAAAGCTATTGAATATTTAAGTAAAATTCAATTAAACAAAGATGTTGGAAAATTAGAACTAACCAAAACATTTAGAGATAATGAATTAGTGTGGAGTGTAGGATTTAAAGGAGGAGTATTATTACTTGATAAAACAGGAGATGTTAGGTCAATAAATATTCCAACTTTTGAATACAAAATTCCATATAATTATGGAATAACAAGAGAGGAAGCTAGAAAAGTAGCAAAAGAATTATTAGCAAAATATAATCCTTATGAAAGTAATGAGGGATATGAATTAGTTTCGCTAAAAAGAAATATGGAAAATGATGAAGGTTCATATATTTGGTATGCAGACTTTTATAAAAAATATGGAGATTTATATAATCAATATGAAAAAATTTCAATAGGTTGGATCCCAACAATAAATGGATTATATAGTTTAAGAATAGAAAATAGTAAATATGAAAATAATGAACAAATAATTTCAAAAGAAGAAGCTATAAAAATTGCAACGGAGAAAGATAAACAAATAGAAAAAAGATATAAAATCGTTTCTACAGAAGCGGAACTAGGCATAGATAAGATGAATACAGAAGTCGTATATAGAGAAAAAGATATTGAAAATTACGAAAAAGGAACAATTAATTTCAATAGAGATGAAAATGGGCAAGTAACGGTAAAAGATGATGCGGTATTTTATAAGGTTGATAATCGTGTAAGAAAAGTGTGGGAAGTAACTGTGTATTATGATCATTATAAGTATGATTATCCTGAAAAATTTGTATATTTTGTAGATAGCACAACCGGAGAAATAATTGGAGGAGATAGATGGAGTGGGGCATCTAAACAAATAAATGATTTATTTTCAGATGAATATAATCTTATAGAAAAATTAGATTAGGTGAAAAAACCTAATCTTTTTATTTAATACTATTGACAAAATGAGATTACAAGTGTAAACTTATCATAAGATTACAAAAGTAATCTTATTTACGAGGAGGCAATTATGAAAGAAAAATATGAAATTACAGATGCAGAATTAGAAATTATGCAAGTATTGTGGGAAAATAAGGAATGTAATTTAGCTGAAATAATAGAAAAGCTAAGTGTTAATGAAGAAAAAAATAAAAATACAATAAAAACGTTAATTCATAGACTTACTCAAAAAGGAGCAATAGAATCTAAAAAAATAAACTCAAAAGAAGTTATTTACATTCCAAAAGTTAGTGAAAGAAAATACATAAAAAAAGAAAGTAATAATTTTTTAGATAAAGTATTTAATGGTAATATCAATAAATTATTATTAAATTTTGTTGAAGACAAAAAAGTATCTAAAGAAGAATTACAAAAATTAATAGACATTATGGAAGATAAAGAAAACTAAGAGAGGTAATGAATATGATAGATTTTATTAAAAATATATTGAACCCATTATTTTATAATGTTTTATATATGAGTGTTATCGGAATAGTTGTAGGAATTTTTATATTAGTATTTAGAAAAATATTGGATAAAAAAATTTCTCCAAAATGGAAATGGATAATGTGGTCTTTATTACTTGTTTCATTAGTTATTCCATTCAAATTTAAAATAAAAACAGACAATGAAAATATGCAAACATTAACTATATCTGGTTTAGCAAGTCCTATAAAAAATGTTTATAATGATAGTAGTGAATTATATTATAATCAAGAAAGTATTGAAATAAAGGAGATATCAAACGAATTAAATGTAAATGAAAATAATTATGAAAATGAAGTTATAAAAGATGTAGAGTCTGAGATAGATTATAAAGATATAACATTACATATAATCATTCCAGTAATTTGGAGTTTGGGAATTGGGATAGGTTTGTTGCTATTAATACTAGGCAATAGAAATATAAGTAAAAAAATAAAAGGAAAAGAATATAAAAACGAAGAAATTAATGAGGTTTTAAAAGAATGTAAAGAAGTAATAGGGATAAATAAAAATATAAAAATAATACTTCAAAATTTTAAGAAAACTCCGTCAATAATAGGAATTATTAATCCTAAAATATTAGTAACAGAAGAATTTTTAAAACAAGATAGTAAGACTAAAAAATATATAATAATGCACGAATTATCACACTATAAAAGAAAAGATTTATTATATAATTATATATTGTTGTTAGTAACAATTTTGCATTGGTTTAATCCATTTATTTGGATATATTTTAAAAAGATAAGACAAGATATAGAATTAGCGACAGATGAATTAGTATTAAATAAACTTAAAAAAGATGAAAAAAAAGAATATGGACTAACTTTAATTAATTCGTTAAATATATTCCAAGAAGAAAAATATACTGCAAAATTATTATGTGTTACTGATGATAGCAAAAATATGGAAAGAAGAGTTAGAATGATAAAACTTTCTGATAAATTTAGTAAAAATAAAATATTAATTGCTATAATATCAATAATAATTATCATAGTAGGAGCAATATTTTTCTTTACTCAAACAATATATAATAATGAAAATCAAAATAGTTTAATTGCTGAAGAAGACAAAGCACAATATAAATTTAAATCATTTAGACCATCATTTCAAGATGAAAATGGTCAAAACTATGATTTTACACATGATATGACTTGGAAAGATGGAATATATCATAGAAAAATAAACGATTATGAAGAATATAGCAAAGTAAAAGCAAGATGGAATGATATATTAGACATGGAAGAAAAAGATTTTGAAGAAAATTTTATGCTAATTACAGCAGTTGAAAATACAAGTATGGTTGGATTGACAGTCGATAATGTAGAAGCATATAATGATGGATTATATGTCAGCTTAATCCATTATGAAGACGGAGTAACATTTGATGACCATGAAACTGCAATTTCTTATATAATTCCGAGAACAATGGAAAGAGATAATATCTATGTTACAAGGAATTACTTAGATAGTGAAAAAGATATGAGTCCAGAAATGCAAATAGGAGAATTGAATAGGTCAGATAATAAGTTGTCTGATCTTCAATATAGATATAAAGAAGAAAAATATAGAAATCTTTTAAAAAGAATAGAAGATAATCCAGATTCAAGTATTAAAGTTCAACCAGAAAATTGGAAAGATATGATGTATCAAAGATTTGAAATTACAAAAGATATGCCAGATATAGACTTTTCAACATGGAATCAATTAGGAGATAACATATATTCATTACCAATAACAAAACATAGTGATTATTTAAAATTAATGAATTATTATAATGCCCCTAAATTGTTATTTCTTGAATTTAAATATATCTATCCAATTGTTATTGTAGATAAAAATCTTTCACATAAAATTGGAGTAAGTGATATTGATAAATTACAAAGTGGCAGAGCTGAATTAAAAATATATGATGATTATGGATATAATCCAACAGAAGATACAAAGTATCAAGCAGTTGTATTATTTATACCCAATTATAGAAGTTTAGAACAATATAGTTTGAATTTAAGATATATTCCAATTTCACAAAATAATACTGAACTAAATATTACAACATCATTTACAAATGCAGAAAGTAGTCATTATAGAGGTAGAGTTAAAGAGATTTCTGGAAATACAATTACTTTTGAAAATTATAATCATAAAATATATAAAATTGATTATGATGATGAAATCGAATTATTAGATGGAAGAACAGAAGAAACAATAAAATTTGATACAATTAAAGTAAATGATTTAATTGAATTAGGTGGAATAAATGGAAAAAAATATATACTGATTTCAACCCCAAAAGAAGGAGAAGAATTAAAAAAAGATTTAATAAAAAATATGAGTCTAGGAATAAATAAAAAGATGAGTATTGCTAGTTCGCCTAATATTGTAAATTTAAATATAATAAACAGCAATAGAGCTATTATGACAATAGAGTTTTACGATATATATAGCCAATATTTTAATAATGATGAAAAATTTACAATGGATGTATTACTAGATTCAAATACTATAATAAGAAGTAAAAGTGGTTTGGCTCATAGCATAGATACTTTAAATGATGCTTTACATGATATAATTACAATGTATTTAGATCCAAATACATTAAATGATAAATATCCTAGAGTTACAATGTTTACTTCAAGTGATACATAAATGGGAGGTAATAATGGAAAAGAAAATAGCTATAAGATTGTTTATATTATTAATAGTAATAGTTTTTACAATAATAATAGGTTATATTTGTTGGGGAATGAGCACATTAAGTAGTACTACTAAAATTGATTTAACAAAACTAACTGAAGATGAAAAAGCAAAACTTATAGAAATTAACTATTTAGAATTAGAAAGCTATCCTAATAGTTTAGAGTTTATAGAATTAAAAGAAGAATCACAAGTTAGAGAATCACAATTTATAATTACATTTTCTGTAGACAATAATGAAAAGGATTTATACCAAATAGAAAGAGATAAAAAAGGTATTGCAGGAGAAAGTTCAATTTGTAAAATTGATGAAAAAGATAATAAGACTATATATGAATTTAGAACTAATTTTACAAGCAATACTAAAGGTTATCAGTGGGATTATATATGTGATCTTATAAGAAAATATGAAAACAATAACTTGTCTTCTGCTCAAATGAACGAAAAGGAAAAATTAAGAAAAGAATTAATTGATTATGCAGTTAATTATGATATTATACAAAAAGAAGATATGAATAAAGATGAGCTGGATAATTATAAAAAAGTAAAAGATAAAATAAGAAGTTTAATAGAAAGATTAGATAAAAATCAGAGTAATGAAAATGTTGTAAGAAAAGAATTCGAAAGCATTATTGACTTTTAATATAGGATTAGATGTAAAAATCTAATCTTTTTTTAAAAGTGTAACCTTTTTTTAAAAATTAGTCATTATAAAAGTGTAAGATATCTTATAAAAGGAGATAAAAAATTGAGCGAAGATGTTATAGAAAAATATATAATAAATGGAAAATTTGATTTAGATAAAATAGTAGATGACTATTCTTCTTATGTTAGGACAATAATAAATAATGCAGTTGGAAACAATTTGAATGCAGAAGACAAAGAAGAAATATTGTTAGATGCTTTCTTTATTCTATGGAAAAATTATAATGATAATAAAAAGATTTATGCTTTGGATTCTTATATAGCAGGAATTACTAGAAATCTTATAAAAGAAAAATTTAGAAAATTACATTATACAGTAGATATAAGTGACTATGAAAATATAATACCAATGGACACAAACGAGTTATATGAGGAAGAAAGAGAAGAAATATTAAACTTAGAACATAGCTTGAAAGAACTAAAACAAATAGATATTAAGATAGTAAATTTGTACTACTATTCTTTTAAGTCAATAAAAGATATAGCTGAAGAATTAGATATTTCGGAGTCTAATGTAAAAACAAGATTACATAGAATACGAAAAAAACTAAAAAAACAATTAAGTAAAGGAGATATTTCGTAATGAATGAAGAATTAAAAGAAAAATTAAAATTTAAAATAGCTATATCTCAAATGAAAGAAAAGGAGAAAATAGTTATGAATAAAGAAAAAAGAAAAATAAGTAAAGGAATAGGAATTGCAGCTTGTTTGGTAGTAGCTGCAACTGGAATAGTATTCGCTAAGGATATAGGAAACTTTTTTTCAAATTTATTTGGTGGAAATGCAAGCGATGGAGTTCAAACAGCAGTGGATAATGGTTATGTAGAAAAAGTTGAACCACAATATATTAAAGCAGATGGAATAGAAATTTCTGTAGATTCATTTTTAGTAGATGATTACAATTTAGATATGAATTTTAAAATAAAATTAGACAATAAATATGATATAAAAAATATGGATAATCTTCAGCCTTATGATATGAAAATTGTTGATGAAAACAATGAAATAGTATTTCTAACGAGTGATGAAGAAAAGAGAATTGCTGAAGAAAATAAAACAGCTGGCACTCCAAATTTTCATCCTCTATTTTGGGGCGGATATGGTATGACACAAGAAGCGATTGATGACCATGTAATAATGTTCCATTTAACAGCGTACGGCTCAGAGGAACACAAATTTCCAAAATCTAAAAAATTACATGTGACATTTACTAAAGTAGTAAATAGAATTGGTATGGATGGCTCATTTAAAGACGTATATACAGGAAATTGGAGTTTTGAGTTAGATGTTCCAAAAGAAATGTATAATAGAGAAACAATAATTTACAAAGTAAAATCTTGTAGTGATAATAATACCAAAGTAGGTAATGCAACACTTTCAAATACAGCATTTAAAATAAGTATTCCAGAAACTACAACAGACAAAGTAGATTATAATTTACTTCATCAAAGACCACCTAAAAAAATATCTGATATGATAGCATTAGGAAAAGAATATGTAGAAACATCAAATGGAAAAAGATTTGAACCAGCTGCAAGAAGCGATGGAGATGGTGGATATAGTTTGCCTGCAGAAAATAATAAAATAGTAAATTACTCACAAACTTTTAATTTAACTAAATTTGATGCAACAGATGAATTAAAAGTTCATATTTTTACAAATAAAGGTGAAGAAATAGTAATTGAATATGAAAGAAGTAGATAATTTATTATTTATTAAATTAAATATTTATAAAATTGAAAAGGTTAGACATTTTGTTTAATCTTTTTAATTTTGTAAAAATTTTTTCTTTACGCATATTTTTTCCTAAAAAAGTCATAATAAGAATATGAAACAAAATGAAAGTTAGGAGGAAAATAAATGAAAGCAACTGGAGTTGTAAGAAGAATAGATGATTTAGGAAGAGTTGTAATTCCAAAAGAGATTAGAAAAACTTTAAGAATAAAAGAAGGAGATCCATTAGAAATATTTACAGATAGGGAAGGACAAGTAATATTAAAAAAATATTCTCCAATAGGAGAATTATCAGAATTTGCAATTGGATATGCTGAAACATTATCAAAAACAACAGGGCATATTGCCTGTATAACAGATAAAGATACTATAATTGCAGTATCTGGAGGATCTAAAAAAGAATTTCTTGAACAAGATGTAAGCCAAGAATTAGAACAATTAATGGAAGATAAAGAAGTTTATACAAGTAATGAAAATAGTAATCAAGCTATGCCAATTACCAAAAATGATAACAATCAAAGAAAGCATAACTCACAAGTAGTATATCCAATTGTTTCTAATGGAGATACAATTGGAACAGTTATATTATTAGCAAAAGATGAAAATACGAAAATGACAGATATTGAAAAAAAGGTTGCTCAATCTGCTGCAACATTTTTAGGAACACAAATGGAGATATAAGGAAATTTGATTAATCAAGGATGAATTCCTTGATTTTTTTATATAATTAGAGTATAATAAATCAAGATTTTATTGAGAATGGAAGGAGTCATATAAATAAAATATGAAAGCAATTGATATTAGAAACAAATATTTAAAATTTTTTGAAAATCATGGACATAAGGTTATACCATCAGCACCATTAATACCTGAAAACGATCCTTCAGTATTATTTACAACAGCTGGTATGCAACCATTAGTACCATACTTATTAGGTCAAAAACATCCAAAAGGAACAAGACTTACTGATTATCAAAAATGTGTAAGAACAAACGATATTGAGGAAGTAGGAGATAATAGACATTTAACATATTTTGAAATGCTAGGAAATTGGTCTTTAGGAGATTATTTTAAAGAAGAATCAATTCAAATGAGTTTTGATTTTTTGACTAAAGAGTTACAAATACCAGTAGAAAAATTATCAGTTACAGTATTTAAAGGTGATGAAGACTGCCCAAGAGATGAAGTGGCGGCTGAATGTTGGAAAAAAGCTGGGATATTAGATGGTCATATTTATTATTATGGTAAAGATGATAACTGGTGGATAGCTGGAGAAGAAGGGCCTTGTGGACCTGATACAGAGATGTTTTATGATACAGGAAAACCTGCATGTTCAGCTGATTGTCAACCAAGTTGTGATTGTGGTAAATATGTTGAAATATGGAATAATGTTTTCATGGAATATTTTAAAGATAAAGATGGAAAATATTCTAAATTATCACAAAGAAATGTTGATACAGGTCTTGGATTAGAAAGAATGACAATGTTATTACAAGGAAAAGAGACACCATTTGATACAGAATTATTTAAACCAGTAATGGATAAATTAGCTGAATTACAAAAAGTAGATATTATAGAAAGTAGAAGAATAATAGCTGAACATTTACGTTCAAGTATTATGATAATTTCAGATGGTGGAAAGCCAAGTAATGTGGATAGAGGATATGTTTTAAGAAGATTGATTCGTAGAATGGTAAGACATATGAATAAATTACAAATAGATTTAAATGAAATTTCCACATTAATTGAATTATATGTTGAAACATTAAAAGAAATGTATCCAGATTTGGTAAAAAACAAAGAAAATATTATAACAACAATTGTTGAAGAAAAAGATAAATTTATAAAGACATTAGCTCATGGTGAAAAAGAATTTAATAAAGCTATGAATACAAGTAAACAAAATGGCCAAAATAAAATTGACGGAAATATAGTATTTAGATTATATGATACATATGGATTTCCACCAGAAGTTACTAAAGAACTAGCAGAAGAAAATGGAATGGAAGTTGATATGGATGAGTTTAATAAATTATTTAAAGAACATCAAGAAAAATCAAGACAAGGAGCAACTCAAAAATTTAAAGGTGGATTAGCAGGAGATGGAGAAATTGAAACTAAATATCATACAGCAACACATCTTTTAAATGCTGCACTAAAATTAGTATTAGGACCTGATACACATCAAAGGGGATCAAATATTACAACTGAAAGAATGAGATTTGATTTTAACTGTGATCACAAAATGACAGATGAAGAAAAACAAAAAACAGAAGAAATTGTTAATCAATGGATAAAAGAAGATTTACCTGTTACAGTGCAAGAAATGACAAAAGAAGAAGCATTAAAATCAGGAGCTGAATGTATGTTTATTGAAAAATATCCTGATGTTGTAACAGTATATTCAATAGGTGATATTTCAAAAGAATTATGTGGTGGACCTCATGTAAAACATACATCTGAAATAGGAACATTTAAAATCAAAAAAGAAGAAGCAAGTTCTTCAGGAATAAGACGTATAAAAGCTATTATAATGTAATTACCAAAGAAAGGGAAATAAAGATATGGATGATTGTTTATTTTGTAAAATAAGTAGAGGGGAAATACCTTCAAATAAAGTATATGAAGATGATGATATTTTAGCATTTTATGATATAAATCCAGTTGCTAAAATTCATATTTTAGTAATACCAAAAAAACATATAGCATCAGTAGCACATTTACAAAAAGAAGATGAAGCTTTGGTTGGGAAAATCTATTCTGTAATAAATAAAATTGCAGAGGAAAAAGGATTTAAAGAAAGTGGATTTAAAGTTATAGTTAATTGTGGCGAAGATGGAGGACAAGAAGTGATGCACTTACATTTCCATATTTTAGCAGGTGAAAATTTGAAGAAGAAATTTGTTTAAAATTATACACAATTTTATTAAAATATGTTATAATTAATATATATGAAAAATGGAGGATAAAATATGTTTGAGAGTAAATATAATAAACTATTAACTGTAATTTTAGTAATAGTAGTACTTGCAATAATTGGATTATTAGCTTACTTAGGATTTAGCTTTTTTAGTGAAAAAGCTGATACTGACGATGCAGCAGCTTTTGTTGATAATTATAATTTTGATGATAATGAACCAGAAGAAAATAATCCAGAGGAACCAGAAAATCCAGATGAAGATAATCCATTAGAACAAACTGGAGAAGAAGGTGGGACAGGTGGAAGTAGTTCTACATCTAAAAAAACATATAAAGGTTATACTGTAAATGGAACTATGAAAATACCAAAAATAGGATTTTCATATCCAGTACTTGAAAGAGTAACAAAAAGTTCAATAGAAACATCAGTTGCTATACTTTATGGAGCAGGACTTAATCAAGTAGGAAATACTGTAATAATTGGACATAACTACAGAAATGGTCAATTCTTTTCAAATAATAAGAAATTAACTAATGGTGATAAAATATATATAACAGATTATGAAGGAAATCAAAAAACATATGTAATCTATAATAAATTTGAAACAACACCAGAAGATACATCGTTCTATCAAAGAGATACAAATGGTAAAGCAGAAATAACTTTATCTACATGTACAGATGATAGTAGTGCAAGATTAATAATATTTGCAAGAGAAGAATAATAAATATAATGTATAAAGCAAAAATAAATAGTATAATATAAATAAAGGAATTTACTAAAATTCCTTTATTTTTTTTGCTTATTTGTGTATAATAAAACAAAATAGCAAGAAAGGAATTGGACGATAAAATGAATAAAAAACAAGCTAAAGAAAGAATAGAATATTTAAGAAAAACTGTTGAATATCATGCTAAGAGATATTATGATGATGATAAGCCGGAAATATCTGATTTTGAGTATGACATGTTAATGGTTGAATTAAGAAATTTAGAAAAAGAATTTCCTGAATTTGCATCATCAGAATCTTTGACTCAAAAAGTGGGTGGACATGTAAAAGAGGGATTTGAAAAAGTAGAACATGAAGTTCCACTTCAAAGTTTACAAGATGTTTTTTCTTTAGAAGAAGTTGAAGATTTTGATAAAAGAATAAAAGAAAAAGCCAAGGATAATGGGATAGAAGAAATAAATTATGTTGTAGAAACTAAAATAGACGGATTATCTGCGGCGATTGAGTATAGAGATGGAAAGTTCTATAAAGGTGCAACAAGAGGAAATGGACTGGTAGGAGAAGATGTAACTAATAATTTAAGAACAATAAAAACAATTCCAGAAGAAATAAAAGAAAAGATAAATATAACAGTTCGTGGTGAAGTTTTTATATCAAAAGATGACTTTGAAAAAATGAATCAAGAAAGAGAAGAAAATGAAGAAGAATTATTTGCAAATGCAAGAAATGCAGCTGCTGGTTCTCTTCGCCAATTAGATAGTAAAATAACGGCTTCAAGACCATTAGATATTTATATATTTAATGTACAAAAAATAGATGGAAAAGAATTTAATTCTCATTTTGAAGAATTAGAATTTTTAAATAAACAAGGATTTAATGTAAATCCTGTAAGAATACCTTGTAAAAATATAGATGAAATAAAAGAAGCAATAAATAAAATTGGGGATATGAGAGAAAATTTAACATTTGGAATAGATGGTGCTGTTGTAAAAGTTGATGATTTGAAATTTAGAGAAATATTAGGAACAACAGCTAAAACACCAAGATGGGCAGTAGCATATAAATATCCACCAGAGCAAAAAGAGACGATTTTAAAAGATATTATTTGCCAAGTAGGACGTACAGGAGTAATTACGCCTATGGCGATACTAGAACCAGTAAAGGTTGCAGGATCAACAATATCAAAAACTACTCTTCATAATGAAGATTTCATAAAAGAAAAAGGACTAAAAATAGGAGATACTGTTGTAATTCAAAAAGCAGGAGATGTAATTCCTGAAATAGTAAAAGTAGTAGAAGAGAAAAGAACAGGAAAAGAAATAAATTTTGAAATGCCAAGAGTATGTCCGGTATGTGGAGCTGAAGCTGTAAGAGAAGAAGGAGAAGCAGCTGTAAGATGTACTGGAATAGAGTGTCCAGCAAAATTATATAGAAATTTAGTTCATTTTGTATCAAGAGAAGCAATGAATATTGATGGACTTGGTGAGAATATAATAAATGAATTATTAGAAAGAAAATTAATTCAAAATATAGAAGATATTTATACATTAACTTTTGAAGATATAGCATCATTAAAGAAAAACGGAACAAAATTTGCACAAAATTTAATTGATAGTATAAACGCAAGTAAAGAAAATGATTTATATAGATTATTAACAGCATTCGGAATTAGACATGTAGGAAGTAAAGCTTCAAAAGTATTAGCAAGAAAATATAGAAATATTGATAATTTAGCTAATGCAACATTTGATGAATTAAGCCAGATAAATGATATTGGGGCTGTTATGGCCAATAGTATAAGAGATTTCTTTATGCAAGAACAAACTAAAAATTTAATTCAAAAACTTAAAAGTGCTGGAGTTAATATGAATTGTTTAGAAGAAGTAAGTAATGATAATAGATTTGATGGAAAAACATTTGTATTAACAGGAACATTAGAAACATTGACAAGAAAAGAAGCCGAAGATATAATTGAAAAATTTGGTGGTAAGACATCAAGTTCTGTTTCAAAGAAAACTGATTATGTATTAGCAGGAGAAGAAGCCGGTAGTAAATTAACAAAGGCTCAAAGCCTAGGAGTTGCGATAATTTCAGAAGAAGAATTTAAAAATATGATAGGAGAATAGAATGCAAGAATATACATTTGAAATGATGTGGGAAGATTTAAATAATGGATATCAAATTTATTATACATTTGTAAGAAATAGATATTTATTATTTAAAACAGCCCCAAATTGTTATACACAAAAATTATTATCTACTAATGATAAAAATCCTCAACCAAAAATGTCTATGCTAACTCTAAAAAGAGTAAGAGAGATGTTTCCTAATATGGAGGATATAGAATTTAAAGTGGGGATACCAGATTTAGATTAATAAAAAAATTGATTAAAGGAGAAAAAAATATGGCAGTAATAATTGATGGAAAAACATTAGCAGCAAAAATAAGAACAAATTTAAAAATTGATTGTGAAAATTTAAAGAAAAAAGGAATTAATC
>CAMNMV010000021.1 GCA_946545015.1 uncultured Clostridium sp. | reverse complement strand
CCACAAAGATTTGAGCTTTCTCCATGTTTTTTCTTCCTTTTCTTTTGTTTTTGATGTTTTAATTATATATATAATTTATATTTTTTACAAGCGTTTTATGAAATTTTCAAAACTCACTTATGAGCTTTATCATTTATCATCTAATTTTCTTATTTCTCTAGCATTTTTATTTAAAATTACTTTTTTCCTTTTTCTCTTTCTAATTGTTTTTTTGCAATTTTAGCTGTATTGTCACCTTGTTTGCGTTAAAATATTGGTTAATATTGCAAAGTCTTTAGCCTTATTTATGCCTTTTTCCTCTATTCATTTAATAAATTTATATCATATTTTATATCCAGTTTTAATAATTTTGCAAATTTTTGCTCTTTTTATTTAGGGTTGATTTTTAGATTATTTATTATAAATATGTTTGCAATTTTTTATTTAGTGGTATAATATTTTTAGAATATTTTTACGAAAGAAGGCATATAAAATGCAAGAAGATAAAAAACAAGAGAATTTAGCTCTAAAGATGTATGGAAAAGAATGTACATTAAATAGAGAAGAATTTATTAAAAAGTTTAATGTAAAAGAAAATGGATTGTCTAGCAATGAAGCTGAAATATTATTACATAATCTGGGCTATAACGAAATTAAACAAGCAAAACCTAAAAAATGGTACAATTACTTTTTTAGTAGTTTGTTTAGTCCTTTTAATGCAATTTTATTAGGTATTGTTTTTATTCTTATATATACTGATGTACTTCTACCTGAAACCCCTAGTTATGCTAATATAATTGTTATCATAGCTTTAGTTTTAACAAGTACATTTTTAGAATTTTTCGAAGAATACCGTTCTAATAAAGCAGCTCAAAAGCTTAAAGAACTTGTTGCAACTACTACATCTGTTATTAGAAATGGTAAGGAAATAAAAATCCCTATTCGTGAAGTAGTAATTGGTGATATTGTTAAATTATCTGCTGGAAGTATGATTCCTGCTGATTTAAGGATTATAGATTCAAAAGATTTATATGTTGGTCAATCATCATTAACTGGAGAATCTGATGCTGTTAAAAAACAAGTTGAATCTGATATGGCTATAAATGAAATAGATAATATTTCTGATTTAGATACGATTTGTTTTATGGGCACAAATGTAATTAGTGGATCTGCAAGTGGTGTTGTTATTAAAACAGCTGATTCAACTTATTTTGGTAAAGTTGCAAATACTATAACTTCAGGAAAACCTAAAACCGCATTCCAAAAAGGAATTGAATCAATATCAAAATTATTAATTAGATTTATGTTAATTTTAATACCAATTGTTTTTGTTTTAAATGCTTGGAAACATGATAATTTAACTGCTTTTACTTTTGCAGTTGCAATAGCTATTGGCATAACTCCTCTACTTCTACCTGTAATACTTTCATCAAGTCTTTCTAAAGGTGCTGTTAGAATGTCCAAGAAGAAAACTATTGTAAAAAAACTTGATTCTATTCAAAGCCTTGGTGGAATGAATATTTTATGTACTGATAAAACTGGAACTCTTACTGAAGATAAAATTGTATTAGAAAAATATTTAGATATTAAAGGTAATGAAGATACAAGAATTTTAAAACATGCATTCTTAAATAGTTATTTCCAAACTGGATTAAAAAGTAATATTGATGAAGCTGTTATTTCTCGTGGATTAGAAAATGGAATGGCTGATTTTGAAAAACTTTATAAAAAAGTTGATGAAATCCCATTTGATTTTTCAAGAAGACGTTTATCTGTAATTGTATCAGATGGTACAAAAAAACAAATGATTACTAAAGGTGCTGTTGAAGAAATTCTAAGCATCTGCTCTATGGTGGATTATCAAGGGCAAGTTTCAAATATAACAAAAGATATTAAAGAAAATATTAGGCAAATAAGTAAGGAATTAAATAAAGAAGGCTTAAGAGTTGTTGCTGTTTGTCAAAAAAATGATATAAATTCAATTGAAAATTTTGATGTTGATTGTGAAAAAAATATGGTACTTATGGGATTCATAGGTTTCCTAGATCCACCTAAAGAAAGTGCTAAAGAAGCTATAGAAAGATTAAATAAAGCTGGAATTAGAGTTATTGTATTAACTGGCGATAATAGTGAAGTAACAAGATGTATTTGTAATAAAGTTGGAATTAATAGTAATAATATTGTCCTTGGAAGTGAAATTGAAAAATTATCTGATACTGCTATAATTAGGCTTTTAAGAAAAACTAACATTTTTGCTAAACTCTCTCCTATTCAAAAAGCAAGAATTGTAAGGCTTTTAAAAGAATCAGGAAATACTGTTGGGTATATGGGTGATGGAATTAATGATAGCCCTTCTCTTACAAATTCTGATGTTGGGATATCAGTTGATACTGCTGTAGATATCGCAAAAGAATCTGCTGATATTATCTTATTAGAAAAAGATTTAAATGTTTTATTAGATGGTGTTAAAGAACGGAAGAAAAACATTTGGAAATTTAATGAAATATATAAAAATGGCTGTAAGTTTCAACTTTGGTGAAGTTGTTTCAATTATAATTGCTAGTATACTTCTACCATTTTTACCAGAGACACCTATCCAATTATTAGTAGAAAGTTTATTATATGATTTAGGACAATTAACATTACCTTTCGATAATGTTGATTCTGAATATTTGAAAAAACCTAAAAAATTTAGCACAAAGAGTTTACTTCACTTTATGCTATTTATGGGACCACTTAGTTCATTGTTCGATCTATTAGTTTTTGCAATTATGTGGTTTGCATTTAGTTTACGAGATGCTGCAACTTTCCAAACAGTTTGGTTTAGTTATAGTATAGTTTCTAATTTAATAGGTATGCATATAATTAGAACAAGTAAAATACCATTTTTCCAAAGTAATGCACACAAAGCAGTTTATACCTCTTCAATTTTACTAAGTATTATTGGAATTTTAGTTCCTTATACATTCTTAGGAAATATAATTGGCTTAGTGCCACTTGCTCCACAATATTTAGCAATAATATTAGGAGTACCAGTTCTATATTGTATAGTTGCTCTATTTGCTAAAAAGATTTACAAGAAAAAATTTGGTGAATGGATATAAAAATTAAATTTAAAAAGTAAAAAGAGAATATTTTAAAAATATTCTCTTTTTACTTTTACTTATAATATATTCTATATCTCATAAAATTAGTTCTACAATATTTTTCCTTCTTTATAGCATTCATAAATATAATTAGGATTTTCATAATACATACTACTATTATAATTATCTATTTTTTCTATAATCCACGAAGACAAAACTTTTATTAATGTTTTCATATATTCATTTTCATTCTCATTTACCATTTTTATTAATCTTTGATATATTCTTCCAATTTCCCAAAATGATGGTATTCTTTCTGTAATATTCTCTAAAATATCATAATCTCCCAACTCTATTTGGCTATTTTGTATAAATTCATCTGATACTTTATCTAAATTTTCTGAATGATATACTTCTGCTAATTCATATATTTTATTTATTTTTTCGTACCCTAATTTCTCAACAACATATTTTTTAGTATTTTTTGTTTTTCTAGCTATATATTCAATTAATGAACAGGTAAAAAACAAATCATTATCCTTTTGTAATTCCCCCATATTACAATTCCTCCGAACCGATATATTTAATACAATTTAATGCTTGTTCCGTACATAATGCAATTTGATGAGTTGGATGTCTAAATTTGGCTAATTCCCAAAATGCTGCTCTGGTTATAGTTTCATTCATTAAATCTGTTATATAATTATATACTTGATCATCCGCCATAGCTCCAATTACTATATCATAGTCATGTTCTTGGCCATTTCTACAATTAATAATAAAATCAAGCCATTCTTCTGTCATAACTGTGAATTCTTTTATTTTCAATTTATTATTTTGATTGTATTCATATTTATTTACAATAGGAGTATCATATTTTTTGGCCCACTTTATTGCTTGTTCTTCTAAAATTGTACAATAAAAGCCTTTTCCAAAATCTTTTGTATACTTTCCTACTTTGATTTCTGGATTTTCAACTATACAATAACTTCCATGATATACTATTTGCATTTTAAAATCAACTCCTTATTTGTTTACAATTATTATTTTATAATCATTTTATAATAAAAAAGAATACTTTTCAAGTATTCTTTTCACTTTATTAACTAATACTAAATATAAATTCCTAAGAATCCTAATACAAATGCTACAACTAAATATAAGATTTCAACTATTGCAAATGTTTTAATTGATTCTTCATCTTTCTTATTTAATAAGAATTTAATTACAAAGAATAGTAATACTGTTGATATAGCTGAGAAAAATGATGCTACTGGTGATGTGATTTTGTAAGCATCTACACTTGCATAATTTAACATTGTAACTACTGAACTAATTATTACTGGTACTTTAGCAATTGTAACTGCTGTAACAATTGTAGTCAATGATTTCTTTGTATCTTTACTGCAACATAATAATATAATTACCCCCATTATTGCAACTTCTAAAAATGGTACTGCTAATGCTTTTATTATTGCCCATAATGCTGCTCCTGCTGGTAAGTTAAGTGTTCCTGCAAAAACTAATTTTAGAAATCCTACAAGTGCCCAAACTGATAATAATATTAAAGCATATTTTAAAGTATTTCCTTCTTTATCCTTTACAGTTTCTCTTATTTTTTCTACAGGTTTTGTAAACATTTCTACTACGAAATTTTTAGTATCAACACTATCTTGTTTGATATTAACATTTTTAATTGTATCCTTTACTTGATTAACAGTATTTGCTGTTTCGTTTTTTAATTTTTCTGTATCAACACTTGTTTCTTTTTTTACTTCTTCATTTTTATTTTCTGCCATTTTAATTCACATTCCTTTCTTTATTAATTATATTTAATCTAATTAAAACCATTACATATTATATAATATTTTTTATAATATTACAAGCAAATATAAAAATGTATGGAAGAAGTACTTTAGTACCTCTTAGTCTCCTAAATTAATTCCAACTGCTCTTGCAGTTTCAATTAATGGATCATTCATTTCAATTTTTCTTATATTACTTTTAGCTGTATTTCCTGATGCAGCACCTATTTCTTTATTGTCTCCAACAACATCTTCTAATGATGCATAACTCATATGTCCATTTTTATATGTTACCAATACATTAAATTTTTCTTCCATTGCAAGTTGCATAGCTTTAACTCCATATTTGGTAGATAATACTCTATCATATGGTGTCGGTGTTCCACCTCTTTGTACATATCCTAATACTGTACATCTTGAAACCAATCCTGTCATTTTTTCTAATTCTTCTGCAACTTGTTCTCCTATTCCACCAAGTCTAATATTATCTAGCCCTTTTCCATCATTTAATTGTTTTTTTACAACTATTTCTCCATCTTTAGGTTTAGCGCCTTCTGATACAACTACAATACTAAATTGTTTACCTGCTTTTTTTCTTTCTTCTACTTTTTGTGCTACTTTATTTATGTCAAATGGTATTTCTGGAATTAATGCTACATCAGCTCCTCCAGCTATTGCTGATTCTAGAGCAATCCAACCAGCATATCTTCCCATTACTTCTAAAACCATAATTCTGTGATGTGATTCAGCAGTTGAATGAAGCCTGTCTAATGCTTCTGTTGCGACTGATACAGCTGTATTATATCCAAATGTTATATCTGTGTGTGCAACATCATTATCAATTGTTTTTGGTACTCCTATAACATTTACTCCTCTTTGTGAGAAATCTCTTCCAGATTTTTGTGTTCCATCTCCACCAAGAGTAAATATACAGTCAAATCCCGCTTCTTTTATATTATCAATACATTTTTGTGACATATCTTTATATACTATCTCACCATTTTCTTCAACTTTTAAATTAAAGACATTTGTACTATTTGATGTACCAATTATTGTTCCACCTCTGTGTAATAATCCTGATGCATTTGTCTTTGACTCTAATTTTACATAGTTGTTTTCTAATAATCCTTTGTATCCTTCAATATAACCATAACATTCAATACCATTTGTCTCTGCTGTTTTAACAATAGCTCTTATTACAGTATTTAATCCTGGTGCATCTCCTCCATTTGTTATGATTGCTACTTTCTTTATCATATTTCTTCCTCCCATATTATTATTACCTACTTGCTATATAAATATAGCAAGTAGATGAATAATACTTAATAATAATTTATATTAAAATGATTTTTCAGAATCAAATTTGTTAACCACTTGTCCATCTGTAAAATCTTCTGGTGTACCTATTTCTTTATATGATTTTCCATCTGCTGAAATTAAAACTGTATTTACAAATGAATAATGGCTCTCATCTACTAGCCAAGATACTCTGTAAGCATAGAATTTATTTCCTTGTCTATCTTTTACCCATGCCAAATAATAATATCCCATTTTTTTACCATCAGATTCTGTACCAAATAATTTTTGAGCTAATTTTAAAGCTTCATCTTTTCCTATATCATCTGTTATAGTTGTATTTACATTTGGTATATTTGTAATTACTGTATTACTGTTTTCAAAATTGAATTCTAATACATTATTACTAAACTTATTATCTCCAACAACAAATTGTAATTTTGTTCCATCTGATAAAGTAATTTCCAATACATTATCTGTTTCACTATCTGTATTAACAAATATATATGTTCCTAATGTATTTATTTGTTTTTCACTTTCATCTGGAGCAGATCCTATATATGCACAAGTTTTATCAGCTAATAAAACAACTTCTGCTTCTTTAGTTTCTTTCTTTGCCTTATATGTTCCATATTTCAAAGTATGCTTTCCAACTGTTACTTCTGTTTTAGCTAATTTTTGTTTTTTCAATATTGTTTCTGCTCTATCTAGAATATCTTCTTTAGCATCATCTTTTACAACTTCTCTTGCAACTGTCTTTTTCTTAGATTCGTTTTTTAATATATCTAATGTTTCTATTTTTGAAGGATTTTCTTTATAACTTACCCATGTTTTTGATAATTCAGAAGAATCAACTTGTATAAATTTTTGTTCAAACTTATCTTTGGCTATACTTGATTTTGTTGCCTTTGTTGATATTACATAATCAAATGTATTTTTATCAGTATCAACTTTTTTATCATTTCTTGTTGTATCTTTAGCTTCTTTTAATATCCTACTTAAAATTCCATAAGATTCTTGTTCTCTATCTTTATAATATAAATACCAATTATATTTTTCATTATCAACATCATATAATATGATTACACTATCATCAGAAGCAGAAAGTTTTTCAATTTTAGCAATTATTTCCCCATTTTCATCTGCTTGCCAAATATCTACAACTTTTTCTGCTGTTCTACTTCTATCACTATAATTTACAACTAATGCTGGTACTTTGTCTTCTTCATCAATAGTTATTAATTGTATTCTACAACCTGTCATATTTGCATAATCATTTTTCTCATCCATTAATATATTAACATATGCTTTTTCCCAAGCTGATGCTTCTTCCATCTTTTTATCTTCTTCACTTATGGATGAATTATTATTTCCGCTAAATAGATTTCTAAATTCAGGTATACACATCCACGCGGCAGCAACACCTGCTATTATTAATGCAAGTAATATAAATATTGCAATTCCTTTTTTACCTTTTTTCTTTTTTCCACTTTCAACTTTTTGGAATTTAGGTTTTGTATCAGTTTTTGTTTGTTCTTTAACTTCGGCTTTTACTTGCGGCTGTTCTTGCTGTTGCACTTCAGCTTTAACAACTGGTGGATTTTCAACTTTCTTTTCTTTTACTTTTTCTATTTTTTTCTCTTCAGCTTTTTTGTTTTCAACTTTTTTAATTTCTTTTTCTTCTTTTTTTGATTCTTTTTTCTTGTCTTTTGTAGCCTCTTTTTTAGTCTCTTTTTTTACTTCCTTCTTGATCTCTCTATTAGTTTCTTTTTTTGCATCTTTGTTTTCAGACACTTTCTTTGCATTTTTTGCTTCTTCTTTTTTATTTTCTTTTTCTTCCATAATATCCCCCTTTTATTTTTTTACAATTATTGCATTAGGTAAATATCTCTCACCAATTGGTGTTGAAGTTTTATTTATAATTTTACCATTATAGTACATTGTTGCAGATGATCCACCATCTAAGTTTGCAGCATTATAAGCTCCATAACTTTCAAATATATTTTGTAATTCTAATAATGTTGTTCCTACGCTATATCCTGGCTGTCTTCCATCAATACATACGAAAATGAAAGTTCCGTCTTTCTTTTGTCCAATTGCCATTCTTGGATGTAATCCACCAGCATTTGATCTTTTGATTTGGTTATTACCATTTACTATTATATAAGGTCCAAATTGTAAACCTGATTCTATTCCAACATTCATTGCTTCTTTATATGTATATCTTCCTAAAATCATTTCTCCTCTTTCACTAAATGCAATTAAATTCATTGGTCCAGTTTTGCTTCCATATAATAATTTTTTATCTATGATACATGGTTCATTTAAGCTATTTCCCATTCCACAACCTTCTGGATCAACAAATCCACTTGCATTTATTCCTGCAATTGCATCATTATCTTTACAGATTTGGCTTAGCTTTGTTCCCATATTTTTCTTTCTTGCATCAACCATTTTAACTTTTGTTGGATCAGATACAGTCATTACAAAACCTACATACCCAGTACCTGTTATTCTATCCACATTAATTTCATTTTCTTTTTGTCTGTACTCTGCTTCAACTATTTCAATTGCATTTATATCTGAATTTTCATTATTAACTACTGCATTTTTCTTTATAATTGCATTTATTTCATCTGCAGATAGAAACCAAGTTGCTAAATATTGATGATTCATTGTTGTCATCGCTGTTTCTACCCATAATTCTTTATATTCTTGGAACACTTCTGTTTTAAAGAATAAGAATAACAGTAATGATCCTATCAAACTTATTATATAAACAATTACAAATAGTACTTTTAAAATTTTTTTCCATCGTTTTTTCTCTTTTTTATTTTTATTCTTTTTTCCTTTTGGCTTTATATTATTTGAATTTTGATTTCCATTTATATCATTATTTAAATTTTCTTCTACATTTATATCTTTAGTTGTTATGTCTGTTCTCATTTTATTCTCCTTATTTTCTTACCATCTCTTTGGTTTTAATTCTAAATATATTGGTTTTTCATCTTGAATCATTGTTGATTTTCCATGTCCCGGATATACAATTGTTTCATCAGGTAATTTCATTAATTTATTTGATATTGAATACATTATATCCTCTAAACTACCAGTTGGTAAATCGGTTCTTCCCCATGTTCCTCGAAACAATGTATCTCCTGAAAATAAACATTTTTCGCTATCGCAATAAAGTGATGTTCCTCCTTTTGTATGACCTGGAGTATGTATTACTTTAAATTCTAAATTTCCCAAATGAATTAAATCTTCATCATCTATTCTAGAATCTGGTTCTAATTCTATTTCCGGTAAACCTATATACCCTGATAAATTTATATCAGGATTATTTAATCCTTCACTATCGCCTCTATGTATTAAAATTTTTCCTCCACATCTTTCTTTTAATGCTGTGACTCCTGCTATATGATCTCCATGACAATGTGTTAGATATATATATTTAAGATTTCCATTTAAAATTTCTATCATTTCTACTATTTTATCAACATCACCTGCAGGATCTATAACCATTGTTTCTTTACTTTCTTCATCAAAAACAATATAACAATTTGTTGGATCCCCAATCCAAGTATCTATCTTTAGTTCTTTTAAAATCATTATTTCCTCCTATGAACTTCATATACGCTATCAACTTTTCTTATAGCTTTAATTGCTTTATTTAATTCATCTAGATTCTCAATTTCAATAGATAAATCCATTATAGCAATTTTTTCTTTTGTAGTTTTAGTGTTTACTCCCATAAGTTTTGCTTTTGTTGTTCCTAATTCTTTTAATATATCAACTAATAATCCTGATCTATCATTTGAGAATACTTCAATATCAACACTATATGATGATTCATTATCTTGATTATACCATTCAACATCTATCATCCTATTTTCTTCAGAAATTAAATCTTTTATATTTTGGCAATCTTTTCTATGTACTGAAACCCCTCTTCCTTTTGTTATATATCCTACAATTTCATCTCCAGGTAAAGGATTACAGCATTTTGAAAGTTTTACTAGGCAATTATCAATTCCTCTTACTACAACGCCTGAATCTGAAGGTTTTGTTTTTGTATTTCTTCTTGCTGATAATTCCTCAAGTTTTTGTTCAATATTTTCTTCTTCATGTACTTTTTTGTATTCTTGTAGCATTCTAGCAATAATCTTTACTGCAGAATTTGCTCCAAATCCAACTGCTGCATACATTTCATCTAAGTCTTTATATTTATATTTTTCAAATACTGAATCCAAAAACTCTTGTTTAAATAATTCTGTATGGCTAAATCCAATTCTTTTAATTTCTTTTTCTATTAAATCTTTACCTTTTTCAATATTTTCAGCTTTTTGCGCTTTTTTGAAAAATCCTTGAATTTTATTTTTTGCCTTAGTACTTTTTACAAATTTAACCCAATCTCTGCTTGGCCCTTTAGAATTATCTGATGTTATAATTTCTACAATATCTCCGTTTTCTAAAGGTGTTACGATTGGCATCATTTTGCTATTAATTTTACATCCTGTCATGTGATGACCAATTTGTTCATGTATGCTATATGCAAAATCAATTGGTGTTGCCCCCCTTGGCAAAACTTTTATCATACCTTTTGGTGTAAATACATAAACTTCATCTTCAAATAATTCTGTTTTTAATGTTTTTAAGAATTCTTGTGGATCTTCTATTTCACTTTGCCACTCTAATGTTTCACGAAGCCATGATAATTTATCTGTTTCAACTGATACACTTTTCTTTTTTCCTGAATAACTTGCTTCTTTATATGCCCAGTGAGCTGCGATACCATATTCTGCTATTCTGTGCATGTCCCATGTACGTATTTGCACTTCAAAAGGTGTACCCTTTTCTCCTAAAAGCGTAGTATGAATTGATTGATACATATTAGGTTTTGGAACAGATATATAATCTTTAAATCTTCCAGGCATTGGACTATATAATTCATGTACTACTCCAAGAGCAGAATAGCAATCTTTTACAGAATTAACTAATATTCTTAATGCAAACAAATCATAAATTTGGTCTAATGTTTTATTATCTCTTTTCATTTTTCTGTAAATACTATATAAGTGTTTTGCACGTCCTGTTACTTCTGCATCTATTTTTTGTTCTTTCAATTCTTTTCTTATATCATCCATTATTTTCTCAATGAATTTAAGTCTTTCATCTCTCTTCTTGTTTATTCCTTCTACTAATTCATGATATTCTTCTGGATATAAATATTTAAATGCCAAATCTTCTAATTCCCATTTTAAAGAATATAAACCAAGTCTATTGGCAAGTGGAGCAAATAATTCCATAGTTTCTTTGGCATTAGCAATTTGTCTTTCCCTTTTTAAATGCTTTAATGTTCTCATATTATGAAGTCTATCGGCAAGTTTAATTAAGATTACTCTTATATCTTTTCCCATTGCAAGAAACATCTTTCTATAATCTTCAACTTGTTGTTCTTCTGCTGAAGAAAAAGATATATTACTTAATTTAGTAACACCTGCTACCATTTGTGCTATTTCTTCCCCAAATTCTCTTACTATATCTTCATGTGTTGCTTCAGTATCTTCAACAACATCATGAAGAAGAGCTGCACAAATTGTAGCTTCATCTAATCCAATATCTGCTAAAATATATGCAACATTTAATGGATGTATAATATATGGTTCTCCAGAACGTCTTACTTGATCTTTATGTAATTTATCAGCATAATCAAATGCTTTCATTATTAATTTTGTATCTACTTTTCTACTATGTTCTTTTTTTCTATCTATAACATCTTGTATAGTAACTTCTTTGTCTTGCATCTACTCACTTCCCCACCATAAACAAAACTAAATATTAATTAATCAATTATATATAATTGATGTTAAATAGATTTCATAACATCTTTTAAATTTATTTGTATATTATCTAATCCGTTGTATGAATTTATTTCTAAATTTCCTACAACATCTATTTTATCTCCAATTCGATAATCATTAGCTAAATTTCCCATATTGAACCCAATTGCGTTAACTATAACATTGTTATCCTTTAATGTCAATTTCAAATGTTTTCCTTCTGATAATGCACGAATTGAATCGATTTTTAAGTTTTTAAATAAGAATATTGGCATTTTGTTTGATTCCCCAAATGGTTCTAGCATTTTCAAACTTTCGACCATTTCTTTATTCACTTCGCATAAATTAACTTTTGCATCTATCTTTATTAATGGAATTATTTGTTCTATGTGTTCTTCTTCAGCGATTTGTTCTATTTTTTCTTTAAATTTTTCAACATTTTCCTTATTTAATGTTAAACCAACAGCCATAGCATGTCCGCCAAATCTTTCTAAAACCTCTTGGCATCTCATTAAAGCATTATGCAAATCAAACCCTGGTACGCTTCTACCAGACCCTTTTGCAATATCGTCCTCTACGCACAATAAAATACTTGGTTTAAAATACATTTCTGTTATTTTTGAAGAAACGATACCAATTACTCCATGATGCCAATTATTTCCTGAAACTACTATTGCTTTATTTTTATTTAATTGCTCTTTTTCAATTTTCATAATTGCTTCTTCATATATATTTTTTTCAGTTTCCTGTCTTATTCTATTATAATTATTTAATGATGTTGTTAATTCTCTAACCTCTTCTTCATCTTTAGATAAAAACAACTTTAATGCTTCATCAGCATTTCCCATCCTTCCACATGCATTTAATCTAGGTGCAACTCCAAATGATACAGCAGTAGAATCAATATTTTTATATCCTGATGCATTTAATATAGCTTTTAATCCTATATTTCTTGTTTGATTTATTAACATCAATCCTAATTTTGATATTACCCTATTTTCATCTACTAATGGAACTATATCTGATATTGTTCCTATACATACTATATCTAAATATTTTAAATAACTTTTTTCATCTAAACCTAATTTCATTGATAAAGCTTGAGCTAATTTAAATGCAACTCCAACGCCTGCTAAATCGCGGCATTTATATTTATTATCTCTCCTCTTACAATCAACAACAGCCAAAGCGTCTGGTAATACATCTCCTACTTCATGATGGTCTGTAACTATTGTTTCCATTCCTAATTCTTTGGCTTTTTTTACTTCTTCCACACAAGAAATTCCACAATCTACAGTTATTAATAAATCATAGCCTTCACTCGCAATCTTTTCTATTGCTGGAATATTTAGGCCATACCCTTCATCTAGTCTGTTTGGAATATAATATGAAGCATCAATTCCTATATCTTTTAGATAGCTTTTTAATACAGTTATACTTGTTATCCCATCAACATCATAATCCCCATATATGATTACCTTTTCATTATTTTCTTTTGCTTTTAAAATTCTTTCTACTGCTATTTCCATATCAGGCATTTCATATGGATCATGAAAATCATTTCTTGTTGGATTTAAAAATTTATTTATATCTTCTTTTTCAACAATACCTTTGTTGGATAATATTGTTGCTATTAATTTATTTACACTATTTTCCTTTAAAATTTTTTCTACTTGTTTGTCATTAACATCATATACTTGCCACTTTTTAATCATTTTCCTCTCCTTGATAATATTTTTTTATATTGTATACTATTTTCTATTTTTTTTAAAGGGATTTTACGATATTTATTGAAAAAAATCGCCAAACTTTTATATAATTTGACGATTTTCTTATACTTTTATTATATTAATTATTTTGATAAATTATTTTATCATTTTCTAAATCTATTTCAAACACCAAATCAGTTTTAGAGCCAGTTTCTTTAACTATCACCAATCTTAACCTATTAGTATTTTGATTTAACTCATATGTTTTTATGTTATATTTATTTTCATCAAATCCGCTTTTTTCCACGAATGTTGTTTTGTCAGTATAATATGATATTTTATTCTGTTCTTCTAAATATTGTTTTGTCTTAATATTTATAACAGCCATAAATAATTCTTCCCCAGCCTCTGCTCTTTCTGTCGCAATTTTTGCTTCTTGCGCTTTATTTATAGCACTATCATTTGTTGATAGTGAAGTAATTGTAACTCCTGCTAAAATTAATAATACAATAATAGTTATCACTAACGCAATTAATGTTATTCCGGTATCATTTGAACTTTTAAACCAATCTTTCATCATATGAATTCTCCTATTTTTAATTTTCTTTTGTTTTAATATTTTTATATATAAAATTATATCATAATTAAATATTTTTTGTATATATTTTTATAGAATTTTATTTAATTTCTTTATAATTTACTTTTAATTTAAGGAGGGATATTTTAATGAAAAATATATTATTTAAAGGATGTGGAACAGCAATAGCTACACCTTTTAAGGGAGATTACATAAATATAACTGAATTCAAAAAACTATTAGATTATCAAATAAAAAATAATGCAGATGCTATTATTGTTTGTGGTACAACTGGAGAATCTGCAACTTTAACAGAAAAAGAAAAAGCTGAATTAATAAAATGTACTGTACAAACATGTAATAAGAAAATTCCTGTAATAGTTGGCACAGGTTCAAATAATACTAAAAAAACAATCGAGCAATCAATTCTCGCTGAAAAATTAGGTGCGGATGGTTTATTAATTGTTACTCCATATTACAATAAATGTACTCAAGAAGGTTTAATACAGCATTATTCAACAATTGCAGCAAATGTTAAAATACCTATTATACTATACAATGTTCCCAGCAGGACTGGAGTAAATATTGAACCTCAAACTTGTTTAGAACTTTCTAAAATTAGTAATATTGTCGCAATAAAAGAAGCTAGTGGAAATATTTCACAAATCACAAAGATTGCTAATCTTTGTAAAGGAAGTTTAAATATTTATTCTGGTAATGATGACCAGATTTTGCCTATTCTATCTGTTGGTGGAATTGGTGTAATATCTGTTCTAGGTAATATTTATCCAAAAATTGTTCATGATATTTGTTATAATTTTTTTGATAAAAAATTTAATGATGCAAAAGATTTGCAATTAGCATATCTTCCACTGATAAACACTTTATTTGAAGAAGTAAACCCAATCCCAATTAAATCTGCTTTAAACTTACTTGGTTTTGATTTTGGTAACCCTCGTTTACCTTTAACCCCAACAAGCTTAACACTAAGGAAAAAATTAAAGTTGCTGTTGCAAGTATAGAGACTTTTATGATATAATAATATTTGTATAAACATTAATACATAAGAATTCAAAATAAAAAGAGGAATATAAATGGAAGAATTTTTTGAAAAAATAAAACAAGATAAAGAGTTTATGAAAATAGTTGGTCCTCTACTTGAAAATGAAACAGTCCTTGAAATGAAAAAATATAGACAGCATTATGAAACATCTTGCTACGATCACTGTTTACAAGCATCTTACTATTGTTATAAAATCTGTAAAAAGTTTAATTTAAGATATGAAGAAGCTGCTAAAGCTACAATGGTTCATGATTTATTCTTGTATGATTGGAGAAAACGTCAACCTGATAGAAAAGGATTACATGCATTTACTCATCCAAGAACATCTTATGAAAACGCTTGTAAAATTATGGATTTAACAAAATTACAAAAAGATATTATTTTAAAACATATGTGGCCTTTAACATTAAAATTACCACTACATAGAGAGTCATATATCTTAACTTTAGTAGATAAATACTGTGCATTAAGCGAATCATATCATGAAATTCGTTCTAGACATATTAAAAAGAAAGAAGATAGAAAATATAAGAAACTACATAAAAATGATACAGCTATTAATAATGAAACCGAAATAACTAGCAAAATGAATAATAAAGATACAATAAAAGAGTCATAATATTATGACTCTTTTATTCTTTATATTATACTATTTTAATAATTCTGGTCGTTTCTTTTTAGTTATTTCTATAGATTTTTCTTTTCTCCATTTTTCGATATTTTGATGATTTCCAGAAAGCAAAACCTCTGGAACTTTTTCTCCTTCAAATACTTCTGGTCTAGTATATTGTGGATATTCTAAAAGTCCATTTGAAAATGATTCTTCCATAATAGATTCTTTTGTCAATACTCCATCTACATATCTGCTAACCGCATCTATTAATACCATTGCAGGAATTTCTCCTCCTGTTAAAACATAATCACCAATCGATATTTCTTCTGGTTCAATCTTATCTATCGCTCTTTGATCTATTCCTTCATAATGACCACACAAAAGAATTAAATGTTCCTCTTTTGATAACTCTTCCACTTTTGCTTGATTTAGTACTTTGCCTTGTGGAGTCAAATATATAACTTTTGAATTTTGTTTTTTCACAGAATTATATGCATCATATACAACATCTGGTTTCATTACCATTCCGGCACCCCCACCATATGGTGTATCATCAACATGTTTATGTTTATCTTTTGAAAAATCCCTAATATTTATTAAATTAATATTTATTAGTTCTTTTTCTTGTGCTCTTCCTATAATACTTTCTTCTAATGATTTAAACATTTCAGGAAAAAGTGTTAAAACATCAATTTTCATTTAATTCTTCCTCTCTTTTAATTATTAATCTTAATTATACCTTAAAAATAAAAAAATCTCAAGTAATATGAGATTTTTTATGTTTTAACTTATAAATAAAAATTATTCAGCACTTTCTGTTCCTTCTGCTTTTTCTTCTTTAACTTCTTCTACTGGAGCTTCTGTTACTTCTGCTGTTGTTTCTTCTGCTGGAGTTTCAACTACTTCTTCAGCTACTGGTTCTTCAACTAAATCTTCTTTAACAGTTATTTCTCTGTCTTCGATTCTTGCACCGATTTGTTCTTTAGTTTTAGCAGATTTACCAACTCTATCTCTTAAGTAGTAAAGTTTTGCTCTTCTTGCTTTACCAACTCTTACTAATTCAACTTTTTCAACTAATGGAGAATGTACTAAGAATGTTTTTTCTACACCAACACCATAAGAAATTTTTCTTACTGTGAATGTAGCATTTAATCCTCCACCTTGTTTTTTAATTATAATTCCTTCAAATACTTGGATTCTTTCTTTGTTTCCTTCTTTTATTCTTACGTGTACTCTAACTGTATTACCAACTCTTAATTCTGGTATTTTAGATTTTAATTGTTCATGTTCAATAGATTTTATAATATCCATTTTAGAATTTCCTCCTTCTTTCTTTTTGAGCGGTGCTTTTATAAGCACATCAATCATATTCAATCCTACACCAATCCTTCGATTAAGTGTACTATAATCTTCTTGTTTTCTAAATCTACTTGTTTTATTACATCTTTAATTCCTGGTAATAAAACTTGTTTTCCTAATTCATCTTTAACTACATATATATCATTACTTCCTGTATTATAAATATCATCTACTTTTCCTAAATGTTTACCATCATCAGCTTCAACATCTAGTCCAATTAAATCAACAATATAGTATTGTCCTTCTTCTAAAGGCTTACCATCTTTTCTATCTATTTCTAGATAGTAATTCTTAAAAATTTCTACATCCTCAATTTTATCTAAACCTTTAAATTTTAATAATACCATATTTTTATGATATTTTACATTTTCAATTTCTACTTCTTTACGAAGTTTTTTACTAACAATATATACTTTTTTTAATTCTTCAAATCTTTCTACATCATCTGTAAAAGGAACTACTTTAACTTGTCCTTTTATTCCAAATGTATTTACGATTTGACCTACTTCTAAATATTGCATAATCAATATACTCCAATTATCCAATAAATTCTACTGTAACTCTTTTTTGTTCTTTGTTTGCTACAGCTTTTATTAATGTTCTTATAGATTTTGCAAGTCTTCCTTGTCTACCTATAATTTTTCCCATATCACTTTCTGCTACTTTAACTTCAAAAATTACAGATTTTTCACCTTCAACTTCTTTTATCTCAACAGCAGTTTTGTCATCTACTAAATTTAGTATTATAGTTTGTAGTATGTCTTTCATTCTTTTTCCTCCTAATTCCTATTTTGCATTTTCTATTAGGAATTTAACTGTATCTGTTGGTTTAGCACCATTTTTAATCCATTTTTCTACTTTTTCTTTATCTAATTTGATTGTAGCAGGTTCTGTCATTGGATCATATGTTCCTAATTGTTCGATGATTTTTCCATCTCTAGGAGATTTAGAATCAGCAACTACTATGTGATAGAATGGATTCTTTTTCTTTCCTTGTCTTTGTAATCTTATTTTTACCATTTTTTCCACCTCCGATAAAATTTTTATTTATATATAATTTTAGTTTAGAAAATTTATATTTCTAAGCCTAAAAATTTAATAACTAATTTACTAAATAAATTTAAACATTAAAATTTCATATTTTTAAGCGCATTTTCGTCAATTCCATTCATAAGTTTCTTTAATCCACCTTTTCCTTTACTTGATTGCATTTGTTTCATCATTTTTTGTGTCATTTCGAAAGATTTCATAAACTTATTTATATCTTGTACTGTTGTTCCACTACCTTTTGCAATTCTTTGTCTTCTACTTGCATTTAAAATTTTAGGATTTTGTTTTTCTTTTTTTGTCATTGAACATATCATTGCTTCAACTTTAGAAAATTCTTTATCATCAACTTTTAAATCTTTAAATTTACTCATACCTGGTATTAATTTTAGTAATGAAGAAAATGAACCCATTTTTTTCATTTGTCTTATTTGTACTAGGTAATCGTCTAAATCTAATTCTTTTTTCTTTAATTGTTTTTCTAGTTTTTCAGCTTGTTCTAAATCAAAGCTTTCTTCTGCCTTTTCAATAACTGATAAGATATCGCCCATTCCCAAAATTCTTTGTGCCATTCTTTCTGGATGAAATACTTCAATATCACTTAATTTTTCACCTGTTGCAGCAAATTTTATTGGTTTCCCTGTTACTTTCTTAACTGAGAGTGCAGCACCACCTCTTGTATCACCATCTAGCTTTGTTAGAATTACACCATCTACTCCTAAAGCTTCATTAAATTTTTCTGATACATTTACTGCATCTTGACCTGTCATACTATCTACTACAAGTAATATTTCATGTGGATGAACACCATTTTTAACATTTTTCAATTCATCCATTAATGCTTCATCAATGTGAAGTCTACCTGCTGTATCTAGTATTATTACATCATTCAATTTTGACATAGCAACATTTATTGCTTGTTTACTTATTTGTACAACATCTTTTGAATTTTCATTACTATATACTGGAATATTTAATTGAGCTCCAACAACTTGAAGTTGTTTTATAGCAGCTGGTCTATATATATCACAAGCAACCAATAATGGTTTTTTACCTTGTTTTCTAAATAAATTTGCTAATTTACCAGCAGTTGTTGTTTTACCAGAACCTTGTAATCCCACAAGCATTACTATTGTAGGTGGATTTGGTGTAAAATTAACTTTGCTCTCTTTTTCTCCAAGTAAATTTACTAATTCATCTTTTACAATCTTTACAACTTGTTGACCTGGTGTTAATGATTTCATTACATCTTGGCCAAGTGCTTTTTCTTGAATGGTTGCTATGAATTCTTTTACAATCTTATAATTGACATCTGCCTCCAAAAGTGCAAGTTTTACTTCTCTTAACATCTCTTTTAAATCAGATTCTGTTATTCTTGCTTTTCCTCTTATTTTTCTTGTTATTTCTTGCAATCTAGAAGATAATCCCTCAAATGCCATTATAATACCTCCATTCATTTTGTTATACTTTATATTAAACTAAACAATTTAATTCTTTTTTTATGTGTTCTAAAACATTTGCTATTTCTTTGTCTGAATAATCTTTTTGTATTTTTGTCAATTCTTTTAATGCTTTTTCTATTCTCTTTTCAGTTTCTAACGTCCTTTTCATAAATAACAGCTTTTCTTCGTACTCGAAAAGTTTTTTCTCTCCTTTCTTTATGATATCCCTAACAGCTTGTCGTGTTATATCATGATTTTGCGCTATTTCTGATAGAGACAAATCGTTATTGTAGTAGTCATTTAAAATCTGATATTGCTTTTCAGTTAGAAGTTTGCCATATGTTTGTATTAACATACTTATTTTAATCTTTTCTTCCATTTTACTACCTTCTTTTTTGTAATGCTAATATACTTTACATCATTTTTTTACTTTTGTCAATAGTTTTACCAAAAAAAGTTCTATAAATTTATGTATTTAAACGCAAAAAAAGCTGAATTAAATTTCTGATTACTCTAAATTTAATTCAGGCTTTTTATATTTTATTTTTTCGTACTATTAATTGCTTTTATGTGTCAATTTTTCTTCTCTTAGGTCAAATAATACTGGTTCAAAAACTTTTAAATGATATGGTTCTATATTTTTATATAAATTACTTACATAAATAACTGTACCTTTTTTAGTTGTTACTCTTAAATTAGGGAATGTTTTGACCATTACCTCATCACTCCATACAGTATCAACAAATGCTTTTACATATTCATTGTTATAAATCTTTTTACTCAATTCATGAAATCCCTCATTTGTTTGAATTTCAATATTATGAGCCTCTGACATTCTCACATAAAACATTTCTAACGCAAAACTTGAAATTAACCAATCACAAAGTAAAAATATCATAAATGCTGATGTCACAACTTTCAATGTTCTTCTTGGAAATGAATTCACAAATTTATCTATTAGTGGATTAATATATTTTACTAATATCAATCCTAACGCTCCCCAAGCAATTGAATATGTTGCACAAATTCTTCCTTGTATGTTGAATGGCATATTTGAATAATCCCACCATTTAACTCCAAATACTAATTCTCCAAGTAAGCTTACTAAATATTCAGTTATTGCCCCTAAGACAATTCCTCCAACTATTAATGTAATATTTCTCTTTTTGAATTTTTGAAGTCCTACAATCATTACTGTAGCGCCTAAACCGTATATAGCACAAAATGGTCCATACAAAAAGCTTTGTCTACTTTCAATAACCCCTTCTGCCAAAAATGCAAAAGTTGTTTCTACTATATATCCAATTATGCTATATATGATGAAATATGCAAAAATTTGCCAAATAGTAATTCCAAATATATTGAATCCTTTTTTTGCTGTTTTTTCTGCATTTTCTACATCTTCTTCAACTTTATCTAATCCTTTTTTCACATTTTGTAATTCTTCTGCTATAACATTTATTTTTTCTTTGTTTTGGACATCAATATTGTTTTTTTCGATATATTCTACTACATCATCAATAGAGTTTTCTATTTTATCAATTTTAGAAGCTATTTTTACTTTTTTAATCCTTAATTTGTCTTCTTCAAGAGATTTCCTAATTTTCTCTTTTTTTATCTGCTTAGCCAATTTCTTTTCTTCATTTTTCCCCATATTATTTCCCCAATTTATAATATTTTATTTTCTTATTTGTGCTCCTAGACTTTTTTCTACTCCTTCTATTATTTTTTTCATTATATCATTAATTTCTGTGTCATTCAATGTTTTTTCTTTATCACTAAATGTTAAATTAAATGATATACTCTTTTTATCTTCATCTATTCCTGCACCTGTATAAACATCAAAAGTTTTTATATCAGTTAATTTGGAACCTGCATATTTTTTAATTTGCTTTGATATTTCTAAACTTTCAACACTTTTATCTACCACTAAGCTCAAATCTTTATTTACTGATGGGAATTTTGAAATTTCTTTAAATTTCATCTTTCCAACTTTTTTAGATAATAATTTATCCAAATTAATTTCTAGTACATATACTTCATCTGCTATTTCTGGATGAACTTTACCTATAACTCCAACTGCATCATTGTTTACAGATATAATTGCTGATTGACCTGGATGAAATTCTTTTGCTATTTGTTTTTGATCTGCAACAAAACTATATCTATTTTTATATCCTAAATAATCTAATATTTCTTCTGCAATTCCTTTTATGATATAGAAATCAACATTTTGACTATTTCCTATCCCTTGATAATATTTACCTGACATAAGAACACCTAAATGTTGTTCTTCACCAAAGTTTTCTCCTTCTTTATAAAAAACTTTTGCTATTTCGAATAATGATACATCTTTATTATATCTTGATTCATTATATTTGTAAATATTTAATAATGATGTAGTTATAGAATTTCTTAAAGTATTTCTATCTTCTGACATTGGGTCTAACAATTTTATTGATTCTTTGTCACTATTATCAAATCTTTTTGCTTCATTTTCAGCCACTAAAACATATGATAATGTTTCATTTAATCCCATTCCTATCATTTTGTTTCTTATCTCTCTTGTTGTATTATCATAAGAACCTCTTCTCATAGGTAATGCTGGTAATATTCCTTCAATATTGTTTACTCCATAGATTCTTCCAACTTCTTCATTTAAATCTTCTTTAATATTTATATCAATTCTTCTTTTTGGTACTGAAACAATCGCACCATTTTCAGTATTCTCACAAGTAAATCCTAATCTTCTAAAAATGTCTAATATCTCTTCGTCCGGTATATTTTGACCTAATACATTATTTATTTCTTGGAATTTTACTTCTATTTTTTTATCTTCTAATGATGTTGTATCATATTTCGCAATTCCACCTACAATTTTAGCATCTGCATATTTTTCTAGTAAGTGACAAGCTCTATCTTGTGCCATATATGTTCTGTTTGGATCTAATCCTTTTTCAAATCTATTACTTGCTTCACTTCTTACTAATTCGTTTGATGTTTTTCTGACTTTTACACCATCAAATATAGCAGACTCTATTATTATATTTTTAGTATTATCTGTAATTTCAGTATCTAATCCACCCATTACTCCAGCTAATCCTATTGCTCTTGTACCATCTGAAATCACAATATTTTCATCATGTAATGTTCTTTCTACTTCATCCAATGTTGTTAATTTTTCTCCATTTTCAGCCATTCTAACTTCAAGTACACCATTTAATTTGTCTGCATCATAAAAATGTAATGGTTGTCCAGTTTCTAACATTACATAGTTACTAATATCTACAACATTATTTATTGGTCTTATTCCTGATGCTATTAATCTTGATTTTATAAATTCAGGACTTTCTTTTATTGTTACATTTTCAACTTTTTTAGCTGTAAACAATGAACAATTTTCAGTATTTACTTGAACTTTAAAACTATCATTTATATCTTCATTACTTTCATTATATGTTAAATCAATATCTTTAACAGGTTTATTGTATATTGCGCCTAATTCATATGCCATTCCTAAGATACTTAATAAATCTCCTCTATTTGCTGTTAATTCAAAATCTATAACTTCATCATCTAATCCCATGTATTTTATAGGATCTCCGCCTATTGGTGCATCTTCTGGAAGTTCATGTATCCCTGTTTTATCGACCTCATCAACATATTTGCTTTCTAATCCTAATTCTAACATTGAGCAAAGCATACCATTTGATTCTTGCCCTCTTATTATACCTTTTTTAATTGTTATTTCTGGTAATTTTGCTCCCACTTTTGCTACAATTACTTTTAATCCTTTTCTTACATTTGGAGCACCACATACTATGTTTAACACTTCATCTCCAACATTTACTTTACAAACATGCAAATGGTCAGAATCTGGATGTTCTTCACATTCTTCAACTAATCCAATTGTTAAATTAGTTGCATTTATTAATTTTCCTGCTGTTTCATATTCAGAACTATGAGTTGTCATATCTTCTGCTATTTTTTCAGCTGTTAGATTTTCATCTAAATCTATATAATCTTTTACAAAATTTAAACTTAGTTTCATTTTCTTCTCCTTAATAATTAAATTCTTTTCAATTCTTACCTTTTATCCATTCTATATCTTAGATTTCTAATTTTTATCTTTTTTCTTTTATTGTAAATCCATACATATTTTTTACTATTCTTTCTGTTGCTAATCCCATAACATTACTATTTTTTCCAGTTGGAGCATAATCTCTTATAAATCCATATGCTGGAAGGAATATAGAAATTAATATATATAATCCTACAACTATATCCAGTCCTCTGCTTTTCTTTTTCTTTATAAATGCACATACTATTATTATTAGATTTATTATTGCAAAAATTCCCATTCCACTTGAATATAAATGCTCACTTCCATATATATTTATATTTACAATTAACCCTATTATAAAAGCTAATTCTAAGCAAATAGCTAATATTATCATTGGTACTCTTATTTTCATGTTTTTCATATTTCTTCTCCTCGTTTTTTTATTATATTTTCTACATTGTATCCATTTGATCAAATTGTTCTAAAAATCTTACATCGTTTTTATATAAATATCTCATATCTGTAATTCCATATTTGAACATTGCAAGCCTATCTAATCCTGTTCCAAATGCAAATCCTGTATATTTTTCAGGATCATATCCATTCATTTTCAAAACATTTGGATGTACCATTCCAGCTCCTAGAAGTTCTATCCATCCTGTTTGTTTACATAGATTACATCCTTTTCCTCCACATTTAAAGCATGATACATCAACTTCATAACTTGGTTCTGTAAATGGGAAATATGAAGGTCTAAATCTTAATTTAGTATTTTCTCCAAGTAATTTTCTCATAAATACTTCAAGTGTTCCTTTTAAATGTGCAAGTGTAATATTTTTATCAATTACTAATCCTTCTACTTGATTGAATTGATGTGAATGTGTTGCATCATCTTCTCTTCTATATGTTTTACCTGGTACTATAACTCTTATTGGTGATTTTTCTTCATTTTCCATCATTACTCTTGCTTGAACTGCAGATGTTTGTGTTCTTAACAAGTATTCAGGTGTTATATAAAAACTGTCTTGCATATCACGTGCGGGATGTCCTTTTGGTAGATTTAATCTTTCAAAACAATATTCATCTGTTTCAAGTTCTGGTCCATCTACAACATCATATCCCATTGATACAAATAAATCTTCTATTTCTTCAATTACTCTATTTA